>CANGZO010000084.1 GCA_947458305.1 Comamonadaceae bacterium | reverse complement strand
GGGCTAGGCTACGAAGCCCTGCGCGAGGTGAACCCAGGACTGATTTATTGCGCCATCTCGGGCTATGGCCGCACCGGCCCTTACGCCGACAAGGGCGGCTTTGACCTGATCGCCCAAGGCTTTGCCGGCCTGATGGCGGTGACGGGCGAACCCGGTCGGCCCCCTGCCAAAAGCGGCAACGCCGTGTCCGATATGAATGCGGGGATTTTGGCGGCCACGGGCATCTTGGCCGCCTATATCCACAAGCTCAAAACCGGCGAAGGCCAGATCGTGGACACCTCTTTGAGCGACGCGGCCCTGCAGCAAACCTATTGGCACGCCGCCGTGTGGCTGGCCACACAGCGCGAACCGCAGCCCACGGGCTCGGCACACATTCTGACCGCGCCCTACCAAGCCTTTGAGGCCAGCGACGGCTGGATCAACATCGGCGGAGCCAACCAAACCAACTGGGAGCGCATCTGCCAAGTGCTGGGCCATCCTGAGTGGCGCGAAGACCCCCGCTTTGTCACCAACAGCGACCGCATGGCGCACTTGGACGAATTGGTCACGCTCATGAACGCGGTGCTGCGCCAACGCACCCGCGCTCAATGGCAAGCCGACATGGATGCAGCGGGCGTGCCCGCAGGGCCGGTGCACACCATTGGCGAGGCGTTGTCACACCCGCAAACCCTGGCACGCGGCATGGTGGTCACACTGGAACACCCGCAAGCGGGCACCACGCGGGGCATTGGGTGCCCGATCCACTTTTCGCAAACACCCACGGAAACCGGTCAAGCCGCCCCGCTGCTGGGCCAGCACACACGCGAACTGCTGCAAGAACATGGCCTGACAGACACCGAAATAGATGACTTGATTGATCAGGGCGCCGTGTCGCAAGCGGCAACTTGATCGTTAGGCTCAAAGTCACACGCTGGGCCACAAGCTGAATCGCAAGCTGGCAAAAAAAATCGGACCCGAAGGTCCGATTTCTATTTTTCTGAAGCCTGATTGTTCAGGCGCCAAGCTTCAGACCCGCTCCGTCACCCAAGCCTGCACGCTGGCCAAGGCTGCGGGCAAGGCTGCTGGGTTGGAGCCCCCGGCCATGGCCATATCGGGCTTGCCACCGCCTTTGCCGCCGACCTGGCCTGCCACAAAGCTGGCCAACTCACCCGCTTTGACTTTGCCCACGGTGTCAGCGGTCACGCCAGCGGCGATTTGCACCTTGTCGCCGTCCACTGCGGTCAACACGATCACAGCGGTCTTGATCTTGTCCTTGAGCTTGTCCATGGTGTCGCGCAGGGTCTTGGCGTCCGCCCCCTCCAGCTTGGCCACCAGCAGCTTGATGCCTTTGACGTCCACCGCTTGGCTCAGCAGCTCGTCGCCCTGGGCCGAAGCCAGCTTGCCTTTGGCGGCAGCCAGTTCTTTCTCCAGCGCCTTGAGCTGGTCCAGCACCTGGGCAATGCGGGCATTCAGTTCAGCCGGTTGGGCCTTGAGCGTGCCTGCAGCTTGCGTCACCGTGTCTTCGAGCGACTGCAAATAGGCCAAAGCATTGGCGCCTGTGACGGCTTCGATGCGGCGCACACCAGCGGCCACGCCGCCTTCGCTCACGATCTTGAACAGGCCGATGTCGCCCGTGGCTTTGACGTGGGTGCCGCCGCACAGCTCGCGGCTGGAGCCAATGTCGAGCACACGCACGGTCTCGCCGTACTTCTCGCCAAACAGCATCATGGCGCCGGTTTTCTGGGCACTCTCGATGTCCATCACACGCGCTTGTGCAGCGGCGTTGGCCAAAATTTCGGCGTTCACTTGGGCTTCGATCTGGCGAATCTCGGCATCGGTCACCGGCGCGTTGTGCGCAAAGTCAAAACGTGTGCGCTCGGCGTTCACCAAACTGCCCTTTTGCTGCACATGGCTGCCCAGCACTTCGCGCAGGGCTTTGTGCATCAGGTGGGTGGCGCTGTGGTTACGCACGGTGGCGGCGCGCAGGCCCAAGTCCACATGGGCTTGCACCGCGTCGCCCACCTTCAGGCTGCCAGATTTCACTTCGCCGTGGTGGCCAAACACATCAGCTTTGATCTTGAGCGTGTCGGCCACATTGAACTGACCACCCGCGTTGTGGATCATGCCCTGGTCGCCCACTTGGCCGCCAGACTCGGCGTAAAACGGTGTGGTGTCCAACACCAACACGCCAGCTTGGCCTGCTTTCAGCTCAGTCACGGCGTTGCCGTCGGCGTACAGGGCCAGCACTTTGGCGTTGGCCGTGAGGTCGTCGTAGCCCACAAAGTCGTTGCCCTCGCCCGAGTAGTCGAGCGCTTTGTCCATCTTGAACTTGCCCGCCGCACGGGCCTGGGCTTTTTGCTTTTCCATGGCGGTGGCAAAACCGGCTTCGTCTACAGACAAGCCACGTTCGCGGCACACATCGGCCGACAGATCGAGCGGGAAGCCATAAGTGTCGTGCAACTTGAAAGCCACTTCGCCGGGCAGCACTTTCACGCCGCCTTCAAGGGCCGCGTCCAAAATTTGCATGCCGCTTTGCAGCGTCTCAAAGAAGCGCTCTTCTTCCACACGCAAAACGTCGGCAATGCGATCAGCCTGATCGGCCATATTGGGGTAAGCCGCGCCCATGAGCTGAACCAAGTCGGGCACCAGTTTGTGGAAGAACGGGGTCTTTTGGCCGAGCAAATACCCATGGCGAATCGCACGGCGCACGATGCGGCGCTGCACATAACCCCGGCCTTCGTTGCTGGGCACCACGCCATCACTCACCAAAAACGCGGTGGCGCGGATGTGGTCGGCGATCACGCGCAGCGACTTGTTGTTCAGGTCGTTGCAGCCGGTCTCGCGCGATGCGGCCTTGATCAGCGCGTCAAAAATGTCGATTTCGTAGTTGCTGTGAACGTGCTGCAAGATGGCGGCCAAACGCTCCAGGCCCATGCCTGTGTCCACGCAAGGCGCAGGCAGCGGTGTGACGGAGCCGTCTTCGTGCATGTTGAACTGCATGAAAACGTTGTTCCAGATTTCGATGAAACGGTCACCGTCTTCCTCGGGGCTGCCGGGTGGGCCGCCGGGAATGTGCGGGCCGTGGTCGTAAAAGATTTCGGAGCAAGGGCCGCAAGGGCCTGTGTCGGCCATCATCCAGAAGTTGTCGGACTTGTAGCGGCCACCCTTGTTGTCGCCGATGCGGATGATGCGGTTCTCGTGCTTGATGCGCTCCGGCGTCCAACCGGCTTTAACAAAAATACCTTCCCAAATGGCATAGGCCTCATCGTCTTCCATGTAAACCGTGGCGTACAACTTGTCGGCGGGCAACTTGTAGACCTGGGTCAGCAGCTCCCACGCCCACTCCAGCGATTCGCGCTTGAAGTAGTCACCAAACGACCAGTTGCCCAGCATCTCAAAAAAGGTGTGGTGGCGCGCGGTGTAGCCCACGTTTTCCAAGTCGTTGTGCTTGCCACCGGCGCGCAAGCAAGCCTGCACCGATGCAGCCCGCACATAAGAGCGCTTGTCCGAGCCCAAAAACACGTCCTTGAACTGGACCATGCCCGAGTTGGTGAACATCAAGGTCGGGTCGTTGCCGGGCACCAGGGGGCTGGACGCCACCACGGTGTGGCCCTTGGACTCAAAAAAGTCCAAAAAGGTCTTGCGGATGTCGGAGACGGAAATGGGGGCTTGGCTCATGGTGTTGATGGCTTTCAATGCAACCGGACATTATAGATTTGACGCTTGGCCAATTTCGGGCCAGCTCATGACAGACCGCCCTCGGGGCATCGGGGTTTTGAGACTTTTGTGACAGACGTTGAACGACACAAACGCTAAGCTTCACGCTTTCATATAAAAAATGACCTGCACTTGCAGCTTCTGGAGACGCCCATGGACATGAAGACATCGCCCCTCGCCCAGCTCAACGACCCCACCCTGCTCAAGACCGATGCCCTGATCAACGGCCAATGGGTCAAGGGCAGCAGCCGTTTTGCCGTGACCGACCCTGCCACAGGCGCCCACTTGGCCGATGTGGCCAATCTGGGCCCTGCCGATGCCGAAGCCGCGATCACAGCTGCGAATGCCGCCTGGCCCGCCTGGAAAGCCAAAACCGCCAAGGAGCGCAGCATCATCTTGCGCAAGTGGTACGACCTGCTGATGGCCAACCAAGACGATTTGGGCCGCATCATGACGGCCGAGCAAGGCAAGCCCCTGCCCGAGGCCAAAGGCGAAGTCGCCTACGGTGCGAGTTTTGTCGAGTGGTTCGCAGAAGAAGCCAAGCGCGTCAACGGCGAGACCCTGCCCCAGTTCGACAACAACCGCCGCCTTCTCGTCTTGAAGCAGCCCATCGGTGTGTGCGCGGCGATCACGCCGTGGAACTTTCCACTGGCCATGATCACGCGCAAAGTTGCACCGGCCTTGGCCGCAGGCTGCCCGGTCATCATCAAACCGGCTGAGCTCACGCCCCTGACGGCCCTGGCCGCGGCCGAATTGGCCATCCGTGCGGGTATTCCTGCAGGCGTGCTCAACATGATCACGGCCGATGCCGACAACTCGATTGCCGTGGGCAAAGTGCTTTGCGCCAGCGACGTGGTGCGCCACATCAGCTTCACCGGATCGACCGAAGTGGGCCGCATCCTGATGGCACAGTCCGCGCCCACCGTCAAAAAAATGTCGCTCGAGCTCGGCGGCAACGCACCCTTCATCGTGTTTGAAGACGCCGACATCGACAGCGCCGTCGAAGGTGCCTTCGCCAGCAAGTACCGCAATGCGGGCCAGACCTGCGTGTGCTCCAACCGCATCTATGTGCAAGAAGCCGTCTACGAAGAGTTCGCCACCAAGTTTGCCGCCAAAGTCAAAACCGCCAAGGTGGGCAACGGCTTTGAGGACGGCGTGAACCAGGGCCCACTGATCGAGCCCGCCGCCCTCGACAAGGTCGAGCGCCACGTGAAAGACGCCATCGCCAAGGGAGGCCGCGTGCTCACCGGCGGCAAGCGTCTGGGCGGCCAGTTCTTTGAGCCCACGGTGATCGCCGATGCGACGGCAGACATGGTCTGTGCCAAAGAAGAGACCTTCGGCCCGTTCGCGCCCATCTTCAAGTTTGTGACCGAACAAGAAGCTGTCGACGCGGCCAACAACACCGAGTTTGGCTTGGCCAGCTATTTCTACAGCCGCGATGTAGGCCGCATTTTCCGAGTCGCCGAAGCACTGGAATACGGCATGGTGGGTATCAACGTGGGCATTTTGGCCACCGAGCATGTGCCTTTCGGTGGCGTCAAGCAATCAGGCTTGGGCCGTGAAGGTTCCAGTCACGGCATGGAAGACTATGTGGAGATCAAGTACCTTTGCGTGGGCGATATCCTGAAATAAACCACCCTCCCCGCATGATGGCCAGGCACTTGCGCCTGGCGGTCATGGCTAAGTGTCAGGTTGAAAGAATGACCGAAAAGGCATTTTGAACTCAAAATCTTGCAACAAGACGCTGTGGACCCAAGCCACCGAGTCAGCCCAGGCAGGCTCGGCTCGCACGCTCCACTCCACAAACGGTGCCAGATAGGGTTTGTCAACCCAAAGTGCTGGACTTGCCACAAGTTGGTAGGCCGGAGATGTCGTCCAGACGTTGCCAGGCCACCAGCTCAGCCCCATGCACAAGGCAACCATGGACGGCAACAACCAGAATTTGCAACGCTGCAGCAGGGCGTCTAGCCGGGCCAAGGTCAAAACCAAGGCGATAAGGCCTGCAAAAAATTGGCACAGATTGAGCAAGCCAAACAACAAAGAAGCACCGAGCACGACCGGTGTCATCACCGTCTTTCGGTAAGCGGCTGACAGTTGTTCGGGGGTGATTTGGGGTGCAAAAAAACCGCTCATCAATTGCGCCGCACCCGAATTCGAATCCAAATCATCCGGGGATAAGCCTGACACCGAGGATGCCCACAGAGCACTCATGATCGGCCGGATGTCGGCTGGCGCAGGGCTCTCCAACAAAGTCTCGCCCCGGAGCAAAATTCGGCCATTCAGGGCCTCTTGCGTACTCAACTGCGAGTGCCAACTCATCATCAGGTCTTGTTGATCGGCACGGGCGACGATGGCATCGACCAGGGCTTTTTGAAGATGCCACATGGTGGTCAGACCCACCGAACAACACAGTAACAACAACAAGACTCTGGACTTCACGAACCGATCGAGCCAACGCATCAGCAACAAGGCCAGACCCAACCCAGAAACAATACGCCCCCAAAGCTCAATGTCGTGCAATTGGTCTGGGGTGGTGGTCAGCTGCAAGTCACCCGCCAAGTCCAACAAGCGATGGTTGAAAGACAACTCCAGCACAGCGTAGCAAGCCAGCACGGTCAAAAACCAAACTTGCGAATTGAGGGTCTGGTTTTTCAGAACGGGTGGACGCATGTACCGATTTTAACTTTGCGAACCATTGAAAACGGCGAAGGTGGTGGATGCTGAGCGATTAGAATCAAGCCATTGCGGGTGTCGTTTAATGGTAGGACTTTTGCTTCCCAAGCAAATAACGAGGGTTCGATTCCCTTCACCCGCTCCAACCCTCTATATCAAACAAAAGGCCCCTCTCGGGGCCTTTTGTCATGTGCGAACCAGACGGCTCAAAAGTGCAATTTCACACCCGTTTTGCTTTGCAGCAACTCGGGCGTGACGCCTGGGGCCAGTTCAACCACTTTGAGGCCGGCTTCGGTCACGTCCATCACGGCCAGATCAGTGATGATCCGGTCCACCACACCCACGCCGGTCAAAGGCAAGGTGCAGCTTGGCAAAATCTTCATGTCTTCTGTGCCGTCTTTTTTCTTGGCCACGTGTTCCATCAAGATGATCACGCGCTTGACGCCCGCCACCAGGTCCATTGCGCCGCCCATGCCTTTGACCATCTTGCCGGGGATCATCCAGTTGGCCAAATCACCCTTCTCGCTGACCTGCATGGCGCCCAAAATCGACAAGTTGATTTTTCCGCCTCGGATCATGGCAAATGACTGCTCGCTGCCAAAAATCGATGAGCCCTTGATGGTGGTCACGGTCTGCTTGCCCGCATTGATCAGGTCGGCATCCACCTCTTCTTCGATCGGGAAAGGACCAATGCCCAGCATGCCGTTTTCGCTTTGCAGCCAGACTTCCTTGTCTGCAGGCACAAAATTGGCCACCAACGTGGGGATGCCAATGCCCAGGTTCACATAAAAACCGTCTTCCAGTTCGTGGGCCGCACGGGCGGCCATTTGATCTTGACTCCAGCTCATATCAAACTCCTGCTTTCTCTGTGATGGTGCGTTTTTCAATGCGCTTTTCAGGGTGCGCGTTCAACACAATGCGGTGAACGTAAATGCCTGGCAGATGAACGCTGTCCGGATGCATCTCGCCGGTCTCGACGATCTCTTCGACCTCGACCACACAAATCTTGCCCGCCATGGCCACAGCCGGGTTGAAGTTGCGCGAGGTGTAGCGGAACTGCAAGTTGCCGGACTTGTCGGCGCGGTGCGCTTTGACAAAAGACACATCGGGCACCAGCGAGCGCTCCATCACATAGGTCTCGCCGTCGAACTCGCGCAGCTCTTTGCCCTCGGCCACCAAAGTGCCCACACCGGTCTTGGTGAAAAAGGCTGGGATGCCCGCACCGCCGGCACGCAGCTTCTCAGCCAGCGTACCCTGGGGGGTGAACTCCAAAGCCAGTTCGCCCGCCAGGTATTGGCGCTCAAACTCTTTGTTTTCACCCACATACGAGGCGATCATTTTTTTGATCTGGCGGGTCTGCAACAAAATGCCCAGACCAAAATCGTCCACGCCAGCGTTGTTCGAAATGGCTGTCAGGTTTTGCACACCACTGTCCTTGAGCGCATCGATCAAGGCCTCGGGAATGCCGCACAGGCCAAAACCGCCCACGCCAATCAACTGGCCGTCAGCGACGATGCCTTTCAAGGCCTCGGCTGCGGAAGGAAAAATCTTGTTCACGCCTATCTCCATGTGGTGTTTGAGATCGATACGATACTACGTAATGCGATACGTAGTTTTTCGTAGAGACCGCCCCTGATTTCTTCTTGGTCAGGAGAAAAACTTTGGCCCCATTTTTGACCTGTCAGCTCAGATGAACACCGACATCGATTACCGGCTCGCTTTTGATCTGGCCCCCATTGGCATGGTGCTCTCGCGCAACCGGGCCATCGTGGACTGCAATCAACGCGTTTGCGAAATGTTTGGCGTTTCAAGAGAGCGGCTGGTGGGTCAGAGTTTTCAATTGCTCTACCCCAGCGCCGACGAATACGAAAGAACGGGTCAGCGAATTGCGCCGATTTTGAACACCCAGGGTGTGTATGCAGACGACCGCATCATGAAACGGGTGGACGGCCGCTTCAAAGGTGAAACGTTTTGGTGCCATGTCACAGGACGCGCCTTGAACCGGGAAGCACCCCATGCGGCCGGTATCTGGACATTTGAAGACCTGTCTGCCCGCAAACCCGTCAAGGCAGAACTCACCGCACGCGAGCGCGAAGTGGCAGCCCAGCTGATGGCTGGCCAAACCAGCAAGGAAATAGGCAAAGCCTTGGGCATCAGCCACCGCACCGTCGAGATTTACCGGGTCAAGCTGATGCGCAAATACGAAGCCTCCGGATCTGGGGATTTGATACAGAAATTGATACGGGGCTGACGAAAGGGGACACCCCCAAATCACGATCAATGGAGGATCAGGCAGCCTCACTCTGTTCGTTATAGAACATATGCAAATATATAGAATTTGCGGCCATGACCACCCCACCTATGGCTGAGCCGTATCTGCACTTTCTGACGCTGACATCAGCTCATGGCGACTTTCACGCACATGGGAAATTCGACGCCAATCACAAAGCCTTGTTTGAGTCAGCCGTCATACACTGGTCTCTGGGCAAGCCTCTGACGGTCCTCGAGACCATCAGCCAAGCGCAATTGGGGTCACCAGCCACTTTGCACAAACGTCTGCAACACTTGATCGCTCAAGATTTTGTCAAATCAGAATGCAGCGGATCAGACAAGCGCACCAAGTTCGTTTCCCCAAGTCACAAGGGAATGAGTTACATGGATTGGGTTGGCGACAAGCTGCTCAAGTCATTGCCCTCATCCGAATAAATTTCACAGAAAAAAGGTGCGACGAATGTGCAGCGCTGTGAAACGAAAAAAAACCTCAAGAGCCTAAGCCATTGAGGTTTTTAGTTTGGAGGCGCGACCCAGAGTCGAACTGGGCTCGACGGATTTGCAATCCGTTGCATAACCGCTTTGCTATCGCGCCAAAAAATTCAATCCAACAGAAATTAAGATCTGTTTGACCAAAAGAACATGGTGGTTCTTTGAAAATGGAGCGGGAAACGAGGCTCGAACTCGCGACCTCAACCTTGGCAAGGTTGCGCTCTACCAACTGAG
>CANGZO010000083.1 GCA_947458305.1 Comamonadaceae bacterium | reverse complement strand
GTGGTGATGGCGTTTGATGAAAAAGGCCAGGCCGACACTTTCGAGCGCAAGATCGAGATTTGCGAACGTGCTTACCGTGTGCTGGTCGATGAGGTGGGCTTCCCGCCCGAAGACATCATTTTTGACCCGAACATTTTTGCGATTGCCACCGGCATCGAAGAGCACAACAATTACGCGGTGGACTTCATCGAAGCCACGCGCTGGATCAAACAGAACCTGCCCGGCGCCAAGGTCAGCGGCGGTGTGTCCAACGTGTCCTTCAGCTTCCGTGGCAATGACCCGGTGCGCGAAGCCATCCACACGGTGTTTCTGTACCACGCGATCCAAGCAGGCATGGACATGGGCATCGTGAACGCGGGCATGGTTGGTGTGTACGACGACCTGGAGCCCACCCTGCGCGAGCGTGTGGAAGACGTGGTGCTCAACCGCAGGCCCGACGCGGGCGAGCGTTTGATCGAAGTGGCCGACAGCGCCAAAGGTGCTGCGAAAGACGAGAGCGCCAAACTGGCTTGGCGCGGCACGGTTGACGCGCCCGTGGGCGTGGCGCAGCGCCTGTCACATTCCTTGGTGCACGGCATCACCGACTTCATCAACGACGACACCGAAGAGGCCTACCAAGAGATTCTGGCCAAGGGCGGTCGCCCGCTGCATGTGATCGAAGGCCCGCTCATGGACGGCATGAACGTGGTGGGCGATTTGTTCGGTCAAGGCAAGATGTTCTTGCCGCAAGTGGTGAAAAGCGCCCGCGTGATGAAGCAGGCCGTGGCGCATTTGCTGCCCTACATCGAAGCCGAAAAACTTGCTAAGGAAGCTGCCGGCGAAGACGTCAAAGCCAAGGGCAAGATCGTGATCGCCACCGTCAAGGGCGATGTTCACGACATCGGCAAGAACATCGTTACCGTGGTTTTGCAGTGCAACAACTTCGAAGTGGTGAACATGGGCGTGATGGTGCCCTGCCACGAAATATTGGCCAAGGCCAAGGAAGAAAACGCCGACATCATTGGCTTGTCTGGCCTGATCACGCCCAGCCTCGAAGAGATGCAGTACGTGGCTGCAGAGATGGAAAAAGACCCCTACTTCCGCGAACGTCAAATGCCGCTGCTCATTGGCGGCGCGACCTGCAGCCGTGTGCACACCGCCGTCAAGATCGCACCCCACTACTCTGGCCCCGTGGTCTACGTGCCCGACGCTTCGCGCAGCGTGGGTGTGGCACAGGGTTTGCTGTCTGAGCAAGCGGCCAAATTCATCGCCGAATTGAACGCAGACTACGACAAGGTGCGCGAGCAGCACGCCAACAAAAAACAAACCCCGATGTGGACACTGGCGCAGGCCCGCGCCAACAAGACGCCCATCGACTGGGCCCAAGGCGTGCCCTCCGCGCCCAAGTTCATTGGCCGCCGCGTGTTCAAAAACTACGATTTGGCCGAGATCGCGCAGTACATCGACTGGGGCCCCTTCTTTCAGACGTGGGACTTGGCAGGCCCATTCCCCGCCATCCTGGATGACGAGGTGGTGGGTGAGCAGGCGCGAAAGGTGTATGCCGATGGCCAGGCCATGCTGAAGAAAATCATCGAAGGCCGCTGGGTCACGGCGAATGCTGTGTTGGGCTTGTACCCCGCCAACAGCGTGAATGACGACGACATCGCTTTGTACACCGACGAATCGCGCCAGCAAGTCGCCATGACCTGGCGCGGCTTGCGTCAGCAGACCGAGAAACAAACCATTGATGGTGTGATGCGCCCGAGCCGTTGTCTGGCCGACTTCGTCGCGCCCACAGGCCAAGACCACGTGGGATTGTTCGCCGTCACCGCAGGCATTGGCGCCGACAAGCGCGCCGAGGCCTTTGAAGCCGCACACGACGACTACAGCGCCATCATGCTCAAGTCACTGGCCGACCGCTTGGCGGAAGCGCTGGCAGAGTGCCTGCACAAAAAGGTGCGCACCGACCTGTGGGGCTACGCCGCTGGCGAGGCGCTGAGCAACGAAGAGCTGATTGCCGAAAAATACCAAGGCATCCGCCCTGCACCCGGTTACCCTGCCTGCCCCGACCACAGTGCCAAACAAGCCATGTTCGAGCTGTTGCAATGTGAAGACATCGGCATGGGCCTGACCGAGAGCTTGGCCATGACACCCGCGGCCAGTGTGAGCGGCTTTTACATCGCCCACCCCGATGCGCAGTACTTCAACGTGGGCAAAGTGGGTGAGGACCAGGTGCAGAATTTGGCCGAGCGCAGTGGCGTGCAGGTCAAAAACCTGCAGCGCTTGTTGGCCCCCAACCTCTAAGGCACCATGCAAAACTTCTGGACAGCCTGTGGTCATCAGCATCTGACGCGCAATGAGCGCGGCTGGATGAGCACCACCCCCGACTATTGGCGTTTGTGGTTGGGGCGCCCAGAGCTGGCGCTGGTTCCGGAGTCTTGTAAAGCCGAAAATCGCTTGCACGAGGCGCTGTTGGATGCACCTTTGATGCAGGTGACGCCCGCGCAACTCAAATCCTTCAAGGACGACGATGCGCGTGAAAACTATGAGTTGTTTTTGCGTTTTCGAGACGAGGTGGAAAGCGCTGGTTCGCTGGAGGCGGCCTACATGCTTTGGCAGAAGTCCGGCAACATCCAAATGCCGCCGCTTTTCATCGATGTGGTGGTCCAGGCCATTGTGTGCAACGTGTTGGCCGATGTGCAAGACGCGTGGGTTTGGCGGGCGGCCGAGCTGCTGTTTCGCCGCCAACGCATCACCATCGAAGGCGGCCGTGTGCTGTCGGGCGACAGTGAAACCCTGGACAGCCTGAAAGCCACCGGGGGTTTGGGCGAGATGGGCCGCTTGTTGATGGAAGGCGGCGCGACGCTCAAGGCGGTCGATGTGAAGGTGCTGCACCCGGACAACGCTGAGCGCTACTTCGCGCAGCGCGAGGGCTTGGGCCGCTACGCGTTCTTGCTCGACATGACGCACGAGCTCCAAAACGAATTGCCGCATGGTTTGATTTTGAGCATGGTCAACGCCCGCTCGGGTCTGAAAGCCTTGTCGTTGGTGTTGGCCCGCTGGGTGCAACACTTTTTGGGAGTAGCCGTCAGCATCGAGCCGGTGCAAAAGGTCGACGATCCGGCTTGGCGCTGGCATGCGGGGCTGGACGTGACCGCTACCGCTTTGCTCAATGACCTCTACCAAGGCATTGAGCTGGATGCCAAGCGCCAGCAGCAACTCATCAGTTTGTTCAAGCTGCGCTTTGACAACTCGGATGACATGCGCGCCGATGTGCGGAGCAAAACGGTTTATCTGGGTTTGGCCATGAACGAGCAGGGCTTGCTCAAGCTCAAGCCGCAAAACCTCTTGCTGAATTTGCCGCTGGTGCAAGAAGTTTGACCTGACCCTGGTGGGCGGCATTTTTCAACCGAAGGTACCTGGGGTCCATCCATGCGTTTTCGCCAAAACCTTGTCTGGCTGTTGTTGGTGCTGGCCATGGGCGCATTTGTGGCCCTAGATCTGGGACGGTATTTGAGCTTTGAACAACTCAAAGCCAGTCAGACCAATTTTGCGCAGCTGCACGCCGAGCAGCCGCTTACGGTGGCGGCGGTGTATTTTGTGGTCTACGTGTTGGCCACGGCTTTGTCGATTCCGGGCGCGGTCATCATCACCTTGGTGGGTGGCGCGGTGTTTGGTCTTTGGCAAGGCTTGCTGCTGGTGTCGTTCGCCTCCACCATCGGCGCCACCTTGGCTTTTTTGGCTTCGCGCTTTGTGCTGCGCGAGTGGGTGGAGGCACGCTTTGGTCAGCGCTTGGCCGACATCAACGTGGGTGTGGACAAAGAGGGTTCGTTTTACCTCTTCACCTTGCGCCTGATCCCGGTCGTGCCGTTTTTCCTGATCAACCTGCTCATGGGCCTGACGCGCATGAAGACCTGGACTTTTTACTGGGTGAGCCAGTTGGGCATGCTCGCGGGCACAGCGGTGTATGTGAATGCGGGCACGCAGCTGGCGCAACTCGAATCCCTGCAGGGCATCTTGAGCCCCGCGCTCTTGGGCAGCTTTGTGCTGCTGGGCATCTTCCCTCTGATCGCGCGTCGCATCGTGGCCGCGATTCAAAAGCGCAAGGTCTACGCCCGCTGGGCCGATCAGCGCCCCAAGTCCTTTGACCGCAACCTGATCGTGATTGGCGGCGGCGCGGGTGGTTTGGTCAGCGCTTACATCGCCGCGGCCGTCAAAGCCAAGGTCACTCTGATCGAGGCGCACAAGATGGGCGGCGACTGCTTGAATTACGGCTGTGTGCCGAGCAAGGCCTTGATCAAGAGTGCCAAGCTGGCCCACCAGATGCGCCATGCTTCCAAGTACGGCCTGAGCGATGCGACCCCAAGTTTCAGCTTCAAGGCGGTGATGCAGCGCGTGCACGATGTGATCAAAGCCATCGAGCCGCACGACAGCATCGAGCGTTACACCGGCTTGGGTGTGGAGGTGCTGCAGGGTTACGGCAGATTGGTGAACCCGTGGACGGTGGAGGTGGCTTTGAACGATGGCACCACCGGGCCGGATGGCACGCCCAAGGTCGTGAGACTCACTGCCCGCAGCATCGTCATCGCCGCCGGTGCCCGCCCCTTTGTGCCGCCATTGCCCGGTTTGGACGATGTGGGCTACGTGACCAGCGACACGCTCTGGGACGCATTCGCCCAGCTCGATGAAGTGCCCCAACGTCTGGTGGTGCTGGGCGGCGGGCCGATTGGTTGCGAGTTGGCGCAAAGCTTTGCCCGACTGGGCTCGCACGTCACCCAAGTGGAAATGGGCGAGCGCCTCATGGTGCGCGAAGACGCAGAGGTCAGCGAACTCGCCAAGGCCTCACTGGAGGCCGACGGCGTGCAAGTGCTCACCGGCCACCAAGCGCTGCGCTGCGAGATGGTGGATGGCGAGAAGACCTTGGTGGTGGAACATGCTGGCTCAAAAAAGCGCATCGCGTTTGACCAGCTGCTGTGCGCCGTGGGCCGCGTGGCGCGTTTGCAGGGCTATGGCCTCGAAGACCTGGGCATCCCCACGCACCGCACCGTCGACACCAACGAGTACCTGCAAACGATTTACCCCAACATCTACGCTGCGGGTGATGTGGCGGGGCCGTTTCAGTTCACCCACACCGCCGCGCACCAAGCGTGGTACGCGGCAGTCAACGCGCTGTTTGGTGATTGGAAGCTGTTCAAGGCCGACTACTCGGTGATTCCGTGGGCGACCTTCATCGACCCCGAGGTGGCACGTGTGGGCCTGAACGAGCAAGAGGCCCAAGAGAAAAACATCGCCTATGAAGTGACGAAGTACGGCATCGACGATCTGGACCGGGCCATTGCAGACAGCGAGGCCTGCGGTTTTGTGAAGGTGCTCACTGTTCCGGGTCAAGACAAAATTTTGGGCGTGACCATCGTGGGCGCCCACGCGGCAGACGTGTTGGCCGAATACGTGCTGGCCATGAAACATGGCTTGGGACTGAACAAAATCCTGGGCACCATCCACACCTACCCGACCATGGCCGAGGCCAACAAATACGCCGCCGGTGAATGGAAGCGGGCACACGCGCCGCAACGCTTGCTCGCCTGGATGAAGAAGTACCACGATTGGCGACGCGGATGACCTCGGCTTGGAAACCGGCCTCGGTGTTGCTGGCCATGGCCTGCGCCACAGCACCCGCCCTTTCGCAAAGCCTCTCGCCTTTGGTGCCACCCGAAGGCACACCGGTCAGCCATTGGCGCTTTGTGGGCTTTCCCAAGTCCAAGGCCGACATCCCGGCCACCCGCTTCGAGCTGGCCGAGGTGCAAGGTGAGCGGGCTCTGAAGGTCAGTACCCGCGCGTCTTATGGCACCTGGGTGCACGACCTGCCCAAAGCCGAACCGGGCCGCCTGCAATGGCGCTGGCGTCTGGACCAGCCGCTGACCTCCGACAAGGACGGCAAAGTTGTCGCCGACATCCTGACCAAAGCCGGTGACGACGCGGCGCTCAAAGTGTGTGTGATGTTCGACCACCCGCTGGACCGCGTGCCCTTTGCCCAGCGCACGCTGCTGCGCATTGCCCGCAGCATGAGTGGTGAAGACTTGCCCTCTGCCACGCTGTGTTACGTGTGGGACAGCGTGTACCCCGCTGGCCTGCAAGGCGCCAACCCCTACACCCAGCGCGTGCGCTTCATCACGCTGCAAGGCAAGGGTGCGCCTTTGGCCCAATGGCTAAGCGAGAGCCGCGACGTGGCTGCCGACTTTGCCAAGTTGTTTGCCGACGAGTTGCCCGCAGGGGCCGCCATACCCAAAGTGTGTGCGGTGCTGGTGGGGGCTGACAGCGACAACACCAGCGCTGAAAGTGTGGGCTGGGTGAAGGCCCTCAACTGGACACGCTGAAGGTTTGGTGCGTTTGAACGGGTCAAGGGCTTTGCCGGGTTGATGGGCCTGCATCCGAAAGGATGCGTCCAGTCTCAGGCGGCCTTTTTGCCGTACAAGTCATCCAGCAGCGCCAGGCCGTTCGCGTATTGGGCTGCACTGCGCTTTTCTTCTTGGCGGGTTCGCCATTTGCGAAGGGGTTGGCCATCTTGCAATTGCTGCACCAAATAAGGCACCCAGCGGCGCGCGCGATGCGCTGCCACCAAACTGTGGCTGGCGTCAGTGCCCGTCCCGGCGGATGATCCAGCGCTGTCGGCGCCGACAAACTGCGCCACCACACTCAAGTTGTCCGAACTGTCAGGGCTTTGAGCCATCAACTTGAAGCCTGCGGTCTCCAACAATTTGCGCAAGGTGGTCCCCGTGAAATACAGCGTGTGTGCCCTGAAAAACATGTAGTGGGGCGAGCACAAGCGTGTGGCGTTGGGCACCTCGATGTACAACAAGCCACCAGGCTTGAGTTTTTCGCCCATGGTGCGCAAGGCCGCGACGGGTTCGGCCAAATGCTCCAACACGTGGAACATCGAAATCAAATCCAATGAACCCGCGGCTTCGCTGGCCAAGCCTTGTTGCAAGGTGCTGTTGTTGACGTGGATGCCCAACATGTTTTGGGCATAAGTGGCATAGCCTGCGTGCGGCTCGATCCCCTTGGCCTGAAACCCGAGTGTTTGCAAAAGATAAACAAACTCTCCACTGCTCGAACCGATGTCCAGGCTTCGTTGGGATGTGAGGTCGGTGTTGGACCAGCGTGCATCGGTGTTTTGACACAACCACTGCCAGCGCCACTGCGCATTGCGCCCAGCACGCAAAACATGCCGCAAGGCGGGCTGAACAGCTGATTTGTAGGCCTGTCGGTATTGGGTGGCGTACCAGTCGGCCAGTTCCTGATCGCTGGGCAGAGGGTCAATCCGGCCCAAGCCGCAACCGTTGCAAGACACGGTGAGCAAGGCGCCGCCTGTTTTGCCATCCTTGTTGGCAATGACCTGTGCTGAACGTTCACCGCAGCAAGGGCAGGCTGTGTGCGCGTTCAAAGGGGTGCCTGTGGCGGTGCTTGCTGGGGCAGATGTGTTCATTGGGCTATTGTAATTTTCATCGATGCCCCTCTTTTTAAGGGTATTCATCAGGCCGATGGCCGATATGTGTAAGGGTCTTAAACATCCAGCAAAGACCATGGGCGCCTCAAAAAATCATAGATAAAAATCTATATTTCAATGCGGTGAAATCAATTTTACAAGCAACTTTCACGTTCCTAAGATCGCCACCCAGGAGGTTTTTATGAACACATTGTTGGATCCGGCGATTCTTTTTTTTGTATTTGGTGTGGTGGCGGGTGCTTTCAAATCCAATTTGGAAATACCACGGTCGATTGCGAAATTTTTGTCTTTGTACCTGTTGATGGCTTTGGGCTTGAAGGGGGGCTTTGCATTGGCCAAGTCGGGCATGGACATCTCCATTGCCATCAGCTTGGGGGCTGCACTGGCCATGGCATTTGTGGTGCCAACGCTGGGCTACGCCTTGTTGAAAAATCGGATCGCGCGGTTTGATGCGGCGGCTGTGGCGGCGGCTTACGGCTCGGTGAGTGCGGTGACGTTTGTGACCGCCACCCAATTCCTCGAGGCCAGTGGCTTGAGTTTCGGAGGGCATATGACGGTGGCCATGGTCATCATGGAATCACCGGCGATCATCATGGCGGTGTTGCTGGCCAATGCCAACCGCCAACGCCTGGCCCAACAGGGGCAAGGTTCAGCTGGTGGATTTTCTTTGCGCAAAATTTTGCATGAATCGTTCACAGATGGCGCGCACTTGCTCTTGATCGGCTCGATGATCATTGGCTATGTCAGCGGCGAAGCCGGTAAAACCATGATGCAACCCTTCGCAGGCGACCTGTTCAAAGGTTTGTTGGCCTTCTTCTTGCTGGACATGGGCCTGATGGTGGCGCGCAATTTTGCCGAGGCGCGCAAAACCTCGGGTTTTTTACTGCTCTATGCAGCTGTGGGGCCATGGGTTCATGCCAGCATCGCATTGGGCTTGGCGGTGGTGTTGAAGATGCCTGTTGCCGATGCCGCCATGTTGATGGTCCTGTCGGCCAGTGCCTCGTACATTGTGGTGCCGGCCGTATTGCGTTATGCCATTCCTGAAGCCAACCCCTCCCTGTACTTTGGCTTGTCCTTGGGCATCACCTTTCCCATGAACATCTTGCTTGGAATCCCTGTGTACATTTACGCCGCCAAGTGGGTGCTGGGTTGACGGTTTCAGGTCTTGGCCACAGCCGCAACGCAGGAGACGCTTGGTGCAAGCTGTAGTCACGCAGGTGTCTTCCAAGGCACTTGCTGGCTTTCCATACGGGCTCACGAAGGCTAAGCTCGATTGGCTGAAATGAGGCACACAAGACATGATCAACAAGTTCGTTTCGTCGGTCGCCGAGGCTTTGGCCGACACCCCAGATGGGGCCACCGTCATGATCGGGGGCTTTGGCACGGCCGGCATTCCGGATGAGCTGATTGAAGGTTTGCTGGCACAAGGTGCGCGCGACCTCACCTTGGTCAATAACAACGCGGGCAATGCCGAGCAAGGCTTGGCGGCTTTGCTCAAAGCGGGCCGGGTGCGCAAGATCATTTGCAGCTTCCCCCGGCAAGCTGACTCGTATGTTTTTGATGGCCTGTACCGCTCGGGCCAGCTTGAGCTGGAGTTGGTGCCCCAAGGCAATTTGGCCGAGCGCATTCGGGCTGCTGGCGCGGGCATTGGCGGGTTTTTCACGCCCACGGGGTATGGCACCGATTTGGCCAAGCACGCCGACGGTTCGCTCAAGGAGACCCGTGAAATCGATGGCCGCATGTACGTGTATGAAACGCCCATCCATGCCGACTTGGCGCTCATCAAAGCCGAGCGCGGCGACCGCTGGGGCAACCTGACGTACCGCAAAGCGGCGCGCAACTTTGGCCCCATCATGGCCATGGCGGCGCGCAAAACCGTGGCCACGGTGCACGAGCAAGTGGCCTTGGGCGAGCTGGACCCCGAAACCGTGGTCACGCCCGGCATTTTTGTTCAAGCGGTGGTCAAGATCGACCGTGTGGCCACGCAGGCCGGAGGCATCAAGGCATGAGCTACACCCGACGCAGCAAAGACGAATTGGCCGCCCGCGTGGCGC
>CANGZO010000082.1 GCA_947458305.1 Comamonadaceae bacterium | reverse complement strand
TGCCTTGAGCCGCAGGACCCAGACCGTTTCGCCTGAATTGAAGAATTGAAAGAACACAGATGATGGACAACTCCAGCTGGATGACGATGTATCCGGAGATCGTGTTGCTGGTCATGGCCTGCGTGGTGACACTGGCCGACCTCTTCGTGAAAAGCCCCAAGCGCACCGGCACCTATGTGCTGACGCTGGCCTCTTTGGCAGGCGTGGCTTTGCTGCACGCTTTTTATGCCGATGCCGGTCAGACTTTGTATGGCTTTGGCCGCATGGTGGTCAGCGACCCGATGGGCCATTGGCTCAAGTGCTTTGCCACCATCGCGGTGATGGTCACCTTGGTGTATTCGCGCCCCTATGCCGCCGACCGCGACATGATGCGCGGCGGTGAAATCTTCAGCTTGAGCCTGTTCGCCTTGCTCGGCATGAGCATGATGATTTCGGGTCAGAACTTCATCGTGATTTACCTGGGTCTGGAATTGCTAACGCTGTCCAGCTACGCCCTGGTGGCGCTGCGCCGCGACCACACCCAAGCCACCGAAGCGGCCATGAAGTACTTCGTGCTGGGTGCCATGGCCTCGGGTTTCTTGCTCTACGGCATGTCCATGATGTACGGCGCAACCGGCAGCCTCGAGCTGTCGGCGGTGCTCAAGGCCATTGCTTCGGGTCAAGTGAACCACCAAGTGTTGGTGTTCGGTTTGGTCTTCATCGTGGCCGGCTTGGCTTTCAAAATCGGTGCTGTGCCTTTCCACATGTGGATTCCCGATGTCTACCAAGGTGCCCCGACCGCGGCCACTTTGATGATCGGTGGCGCGCCCAAGCTGGCGGCTTTTGCCATCCTCGTGCGTTTGTTGGTCGAGGGCATGCTGCCCCTGGCCTTTGACTGGCAACAAATGTTGGCTTTGCTGGCGATTGGTTCATTGCTCATCGGCAATTTGGCGGCCATTGCGCAGACCAACCTCAAGCGCATGCTGGCCTATTCGACCATCTCTCAAATGGGTTTTGTGCTGCTGGGCTTTGTGGCGGGCGTCATCAACGGCGAAACCACTTTGGCCGCCAATGCCTACAGCTCGGCCATGTTCTACATGGTGTCGTATGTGCTGACCACCTTGGCCGCATTCGGCATCATCATGCTGCTGGCCCGTCAAGGCTTTGAAAGCGAAGAGATCACCGATCTGGCAGGTCTCAACCAACGCAGCCCCTTGTATGCGGGCGTGATGGCGATCTGCCTCTTCTCGATGGCGGGTATCCCGCCCATGGTCGGTTTTTACGCCAAGCTATCGGTGTTGCAATCTCTGGTGGCCTCCGGTCAGGCTTTCTACATGGGCCTGGCCATCTTTGCGGTCATCATGTCGCTGATTGGCGCTTTCTACTATTTGCGCGTGGTCAAAGTCATGTACTTTGACGAGCCGGTCACGGCCACCACCGTTTCGGCTTCGCTCGATGTGCGCTTGGTCTTGTCCACCAACGGTTTGCTGGTGCTGCTGCTGGGCATTTTCCCGGGCGCGCTCATGGCCTTGTGCGCCGACTCGATCGTGCGCATGCTCGCGGTTTGATTTTTCAAACGCCAGACCATGAACACCTCCACCCAAATCACAGCCTTGATCCTCTTGGCTTTGGTGGCGGCCAATCTGCCTTTCATCAACCAACGTGTGTTGCTGCTGGGACCGCAGCGGCTGTCCAAGCCCTTGGTTTGGCGATTGGGTGAATTGGTGCTGCTTTACTTTGTGGTCGGCGGTGTGGGTCTTGCCCTAGAAAATCATGCCGGGCAAATCGCACCGCAGGGCTGGGAGTTTTATGCGGTCACGGGCACCATGTTCGTTACCCTGGCCTTTCCGGGTTTTGTTTACCGTTACCTGATGCACCGCAAACACTGAGCGCAGCGCAGCCCTCAACCTTGCTGGCATGTCTGACGACCACCTGATCGAGCGCCGGGTTCACCAAGAGGAGCTCTTGCGTGGCCACTTTTTGCATGTGTTGCGCGACACCGTGCAGCTGCCCAACCAAAATCTGGCCACCCGTGAATATGTGGTGCACCCCGGTGCGGTGATGGTCATTCCCATGCTCGACACCCCAGACGGACTGCGTTTGGTGATGGAGCGGCAGTTTCGTTACCCCGTGGGGCAGGTCATGACCGAGTTCCCGGCGGGCAAGCTCGACCCCGGTGAGGACCCTTGGCTGTGCGCCCAGCGCGAGCTGCTCGAAGAAACCGGTTACACCGCCCGCCAATGGGCCCGTGCTGGCGTGCTTCATCCGGTCATCGCTTATTCCACCGAGGTGATCGAGATCTGGTTTGCCAAAGACCTGACCTTGGGGGCGCGTCAACTCGACAAGGACGAGTTTTTGGATGTGTTCACCGCCACCCCGGCCGAATTGATGGCCGCTTGCCAGCAAGGCCTGTTGACCGATGCCAAGACATTGACGGGCCTGCTTTGGTTGCAAAATGTGCAATCGGGCCAATGGCCCCTCGAGTGGCAAACCATCGCGTGATGGTTTGATGCCCGAGTCCGCACCACCTTGACCACACACCCATGAAAGTCCTCGACTTGCAATGTGCCTTGGGCCACAGCTTTGAAGGCTGGTTTGGCTCTCAAGCTGACTACGACAGCCAGCGCGAGCGGGGCTTGGTCACATGTCCGGTGTGCAACGACAGCGAGATCACCAAAATGCTCTCGGCCCCGCGTTTGAATCTGGGCCACGGCACCGCCCCGGTCGTGTCGCAAGGGCAGGGCGGTGGGCAAGAGGCCGGTGCCGCAACGGCTGCCAAAGTCCCCGAGACGCGTTCTGAAGAGGTGGCGTCTGCTGTCCCTGCGGCTCAGTCCGAAGTAGCCCAGCCCAGCTTGCAACAGATTCAGGCGGCCATGATGAGCATGGTGCGCCACGTCATGGCCAATACCGAAGATGTGGGAACGCAATTTGCCGAAGAGGCCCGCAAAATCCATTACGGTGAACGCGAAGAACGCAACATCCGCGGCCAAGCCACACGCGCAGAAACCGAAGCGTTGATTGATGAAGGCATCGATGTCCTGGCTTTGCCCGTGCCGGAAAACCTCAAGGGGCCGCTGCAGTGACTGCAGGTGCAGAGCCAAAAAATGCACTGCGATCTGGATGTGTGGTTGGTTAATACCTAAAAAATACTCATAATTTGCTGGTTTGCCTCATTTGGCTAAATAGCGCCGATCGAAAACTAGCATCAAGGCATTGGGTATGAAACAGCGCAGCATCATCGTTAAAAGTGCTTCCATTGGCATCGTGACTCGGCATGAGCAGGACTACATCTGTCTGACAGATATGCTGAAAGCCAAGGACGGTGAATTTTTTATATCCGATTGGCTTCGAAATAGAAACACCATTGAGTTTTTGGGTATCTGGGAATCGGTTTACAACCCCGCTTTTAATTACGGCGAATTCGCCGCAATTAAAAGTCAGGCCGGTCTGAACAGTTACAAACTGAGTGTTAAGGAGTGGGTTCAAAAGACCAACGCGATTGGTTTGCAAGCCACATCTGGTCGATATGGCGGTACCTACGCCCACAAAGACATTGCTTTTGAATTTGGAATGTGGATCAGTCCCGAGTTCAAAATTTATCTCATCAAAGAGTTTCAGCGCCTCAAAGATGAAGAGGCAAGCGCCAAATCAGTGGAGTGGAGTTTTCAGCGCACCTTGACCAAGGTGAACTACAAGATTCATACCGATGCGATCAAAAAGCATTTGATACCGCCCCAGTTGACCAAAGCGCAGATGGCAGCTGTGTATGCCAGCGAGGCGGACCTGCTCAATGTGGCCCTGTTTGGTCAGACGGCAGCCCAGTGGCGGGCTGTCCAACCGGATGAAAAAGGGAATATGCGTGATGCTGCCACACTTGAACAATTGGTCGTGCTGTCTAATTTGGAAAGTATTAATTCGATGTTGATTCAGCAAGGACAAGATGCCTCTGGACGATTGCAGCAACTCAACGCCATCGCCATCACTCAAATGAGTTCCTTGATTGACGCGCAATCTATCAAGTTGTTGACCAACCCTAGGCCTGATAAGTTAAGCCAGTGAGACGGACTGAGTGGGAGCGAGCCTTTGCTCCCGAATGACTGCCCCACCAGCGGTTCGTTCGGTCGCAGGGACGACCTCCCACAAATAAAAGGCTGCAACATGAAACACGCCCTGCACATCGACGACGCTGAGATTGAACTGACCGCCATCCGGGCGCAGGGCCCCGGCGGGCAAAACGTAAACAAGGTCTCCAGCGCCATTCAGCTGCGTTTTGATTTGGTGGGCTCGTCTTTGCCCGACGACGTCAAACAGCGTTGGCTGCAGTCCGGTGACAGCCGCCTGACTTTAGAGGGTGTCTTCATCCTCAAAGCCCAAAAACACCGCACCCAGGAAGCCAACCGCGCCGATGCCTTGGCCCGCCTTTACGAAACCCTGGAGCGCTACGCCAAGGCGCCCAAACCCCGCAAAGCCACCAAGCCCACTTATGGCTCGGTGCAAAGGCGGCTGGAGGGCAAGGCGATGCTGTCGAAGATCAAAGCTGCGCGACAGGGGCGGGACTGACTGGCGAATGGCCTTGGGGCAAACAGAGTTGGACCATGGTGAGCGATTCACAGTGCGATGGGCCATGCGCGCTTAGGCTTGCAAACAGGCCGAGTAACCACATATACTTGCACATATACTTTTAAAGGGGTGAGCCATGTCGCAAATCACTTTGTATCTGGATGACGCCACACAGACGCTTGTCGAGCAGGCTGCCAAAGCCAATGGGGTCTCTAAAAGTCGATGGGTTGCGGACATCATCCGCAAACATGCTGTGCACGAATGGCCGCAAGACTGTTTGCAATTGGCGGGTCGGTTTGCGGACTTCCCCTTGCTGGATCAGCCTCAAACGCTGGGTGTGGATTCGCCTCGACTGATTTTTTGATGGTCAGCTATGCTGATTCTTGACAGCAATACCATCAGTTACTACTTTCGCGGTGACCCTCAGGTGGTCCCGCGTCTGCAGGCTTTGGATCCGGCCAATGTGGGGGTGCCGGCCATCGTGGTTTACGAGTTGCGTTACGGCTTGCAGCGCTTACCGCAAGCTGCAGCCGAACCCAGGCTGGAGGCATTGACGCGATTTTTGCGAGCGCTTCAGATTTTGCCCTTCGATGCCGAGTGTGCGGCACATGCAGCGCGCATCCGGGTAGTCCTTGAAGCGGCAGGCGCACCCATCGGGCCGCACGATACGCTGATTGCTGCGACAGTGCTTCGCCATCAGGCCACACTCGTGACGCGCAATGTGCGCGAGTTTTCACGTGTCGCTGGTTTGCAGTGGGTGAACTGGCACGACTGAACCACCTGTAACGCGACGCGCAAAGGGTCGCCGTACACCCAAATGGCTTTGATGCAGAGATTTTCCGCTCAGATGCCAATATCACTGGGCTCTTGCATACAACCCAGCCGTCAGCGCCAGAATGGCTGTCTGTTTGACCTGATGCACCGCATCGACCGCCTGGGCATCGACCACCAGCCGCCCCGGCATGCTGCGCAGCCAGGTGATTTGGCGCTTGGCCAGCTGGCGGGTGGCAAAGATGCCGCGCTCCAGGATGTCGGCTTCGGGCCAGTTTTCATCCAGCCCTTCCCAGGCCTGGCGGTAACCCACGCAGCGCATCGAAGGCAGGTCGGGGTTCAGGTCGCCGCGTGCGCGCAGGGCTTTGACTTCGTCCATGAAGCCCGCCGCCATCATCTGCTCCAAGCGCAGCGCGATGCGCTGGTGCAGCCAGGCGCGGTCGGTGGGCTCCAGGCTGATGACGGGAATGTGCCAGTTGGGCGCATGCGCTTTGGCGCTTTGGTGAAACGAGGTGAGGGTCTGTCCGGTGGCGGTCCAGACTTCGAGGGCGCGGCCGATGCGTTGGCTGTCGTGCGGTGCCAGCCGGGCGGCGGTGGTGGGATCCACCTGGGCCAGCCGTGCGTGCAGTGCGGGCCAGCCCAGTTGCTCGGCTTCTTGCTGAATTTGGGCGCGGATCTCGGTATTGGCGGCGGGGATGTCGTTCAAGCCTTCGAGCAATGCTTTGAGGTAGAGCATGGTGCCACCCACCAAGAGCGGTGTTTTGCCGCGAGCGCGGATGTCGCGGATCAAGGCGCTGGCGTCTTTGGCGAACTCTGCCGCGCTGTAGCTTTGCAGCGGGTCCAGCGTGTCGATCAGGTGGTGGGGCACGGCGGCCAGTTCTTCGCGGCTGGGTTTGGCGGTACCAATGTCCATGCCCCGGTAAACCAAGGCCGAGTCAACGCTGATGATTTCTGCGCCGCCTTGAGGCTCTAGACTTTGCGCCAAAGCCAGAGCCGCAGCCGTTTTGCCGCTGGCGGTGGGGCCCACGATGGCGATGGCGTCCACCGGACGCTGCTGAGCGTCGCTCGCGTTAAAGCCGTTCATGCTGTGGCCTTGTCGGGTGTGGCCTGCACTTCAGGTCGGCCGTGGCGTTGCACCAAAGTCCAGGCGACGATGCTGATGACCACGCTCCACAACAACATGCCATGGGCCAAGGCAAAAACCGGCTCGTGCATTTGTGTGCCGAGCCAGCCCCCCATGAAAAAAGCGCCCAGCATCATCAAAAAGCCATTGAGTGCCGATGCCGTGCCCGCGCGTTGCGGAAACGGCCCGACCGCGCCGCTTTGACCGCAAGACTGGTGCACGCCGTGGCCCAACATGAACAGGTAAATCGGCCCCAGCACACTGGACGCGCCATACCAGGCTTGGCCCTGACCCGCATAGGCCAGCCCCGCCATGCTGACGCCGCCCGCCAAGGTGAGGAAGGCGGCAACGCCCACAGTGCGTTGCACGCTGGTGCGCCGCAGCATCCAGCGGCACCAGAAGGTGCCCACGATGTAGGACAGCGACATGCTGAGCATGAAAAACCCATAGGCCGTGGTGCTGTAGTCCATGCTGCGGGTGAACACAAAGGCCGAGCAGGCCAAAAAGGTGAAGAGGCCCAAATAGGAGCCCGAAGACAAGGCGCACCAGGCGCGGAAGGTGGGGTGGCGCAAGATGTCGCGATTGGCCAGCCACAGTTGGCGCAGCTGCAGGGCGTCGGGGTTGGGTTTGGCCAAGGTTTCTTCAAAGCGCCACAGCAGCAGACCGAAGGTGAGGGCGCCAAAGGTGGCCAGGCTGAGCAGGGCCACACGCCAGCCCAGCCAGTCGGTCAGCACGCCGCCGATGGGTGCGCAGGTGCAGGCGATGATGCCAAGGCCCGTGAGGGCTTGCGACATGACATTGGCCCCTTGGATTGGGGCGTACAGGTCTCGCACCACGGCGCGTGCGGCCATGACGCCCGCACCCATGGCCACACCTTGCAGAGCGCGGCCTGCAATCAGCCAGGCCATGCTGGGGGCCAGCGCACAGGCCACCGAGGCCAGCACGTAAGCACCCATGCCCCAGAGCAAGATGGGTTTGCGGCCAAAGCGGTCAGACAGCGGGCCCCACACCAGTTGCGACAGGCCAAACGCCAGCAGCAAGGCCGTGAGCGTGAGCTGGGCTTGGCCCATGCCCGCGGCAAATCCTTCGGTGATGGCGGGCAGCGCGGGCAGATACAGGTCGGTGGTGACAGGTTGCAGGCCGAGCAGCAGTGCCAGAAGCAGGACGACGAGTTTGGGGGGCATCAGCGCCCCCGCAAAAACAGCGCATCCAGATCGCGCATACCCATCTGTCGCCAGGTGGGGCGACCGTGGTTGCATTGGTCTGAGCGTTCGGTTTCTTCCATTTGGCGCAAGAGACCGTTCATCTCGTCCAGTGTCAGGCGGCGGTTGGCGCGCACCGCGCCGTGGCAGGCCATGGTGGCCAGGATCTCGTTTTGGGCGCGCTGAACCACGGTGCTGGCATCGTGTTGCGCCAGCTCGGCCAAGACGCTGCGGGCCAACTCGACCGCGTCGCCCTGGGCCAGGCTGGTGGGCACGGCGCGCACGGCCAGGGTTTTGGCCGACAGGGGCGAGATCTCTAAGCCGAGTTGCTCCAGCGCCTCGGCGCAGGCTTCGGCGGTGGCCACTTCGGTGGGCGTGGCGGCAAAGGTGGCGGGGATCAAGAGCGGCTGGCTGGCGATGCGTGGGCCATCGCTGCCTGGGGAGTTGAGCTGGTTTTTCAGGCGTTCATAAACGATGCGCTCGTGCGCGGCGTGCATGTCCACCACCACCAGGCCTTGTTTGTTCTCGGCCAAGATGTAGACGCCATGCAGCTGTGCAATGGCACGGCCCAGCGGCCATTCGCCTTCGGGCAGAGGTGGTGGCGTATCCATACCCTTGTAGGCGCTTGCCCCTGAAAGCGAATGGTCTCCGACCACGAGAGGTTTTGGCCAATCGGCAGGGCGGGCTTCTTGAGCGCTCAGGACTTCGCTGCGCTCGGGCGGGTTCCACAGTGCCTTCAGATCCGCTATGGCCTGCTCGCCGTCCACGCGGGGGCGAACAAAATCAGCGGGCTTGTAGCTGGGGGCCGAAAAAGTCGAGGGGCCGGGTCGGTCAAAAGCCATGCCCCCTTGCTGCCAGGCCGCTGACTCGGGCAAGGCTTTGGGGGCGGAGGCTTTCAGGTCAAAAGCGCTGTCGGCGGCGCTTGGCGCATCGGTCAGCAGGTGGGCACGCGGCGCAGCCAGCGCGTTTTCGATGGCGTGTCGCACGGCTTGGTGCACCGCGCGGCTGTCCCTGAAGCGCACCTCGATCTTGGTGGGGTGCACATTCACGTCCACCAGCGTCGGATCAATCTGCATGAACAGCGCGTAGGCCGGTTGTTTGTGGCCGTGCAGCACGTCTTCGTAAGCGCTGCGCGCACCGTGCATGACCACTTTGTCGCGCACAAAGCGGCCATTCACATAGGCAAATTGGTGGTCGGGCCGCGAGCGGGCAGCGTCTGGCAAACCGGCGCGGCCGATCACCTTGAGCGGTCCGGCGTTGTATTCCACCGCGATGGATTGCGCCACGAACTCTTCGCCCAACACATCGGCCAGGCGCTGCTCCAAGCCTGCAGCGCCGGGGTGCACGCGCCACTGCTCGACCAGTTTGCCCTCGTGCCAAATGGCAAAACCCACATCAGGGCGGGCCAAGGCGTGGCGGCGCACGGCTTCGATGCAATGCGCCAGCTCGGTGCTGTCGCTTTTCAAAAATTTGCGGCGAGCGGGGGTCGAGAAGAACAGCTCCTTGACCTCCACCGTGGTGCCCGTGGCACGGGCGGCAGGGCGGATTTCGCCGGTGCGGCCGTCCAACGCAAAGGCGGTGGGTTGGCCATCCATGCGCGAGAGCAAGGTGAGCTCTGACACCGAATGGATGGCCGCCAGCGCCTCGCCTCGAAAGCCCATGGTCATGACCGATTCGAGTTCGTCAAGGTTGCCGATCTTGCTGGTGGCGTGGCGTTTGAGGGCCGTGGCCAGCTCGTCCGGAGCGATGCCGCCGCCGTCGTCTTCCACCGAAATCAGTCGGGTGCCGCCGCCCATCAGGCGCAGCGTGATGCTGCGGGCGCCTGCGTCCATGGCGTTGTCCACCAACTCGCGCACCACCGAAGCAGGCCGCTCGACCACCTCGCCTGCGGCGATTTGGCTGATCAGTTCATCGGGGAGTTCGCGGATGGGGC
>CANGZO010000081.1 GCA_947458305.1 Comamonadaceae bacterium | reverse complement strand
GTCGCCATCCAACCCAGCGGCGCCATGGACAAACCCACCAGCCCGTTGATGGCGATGAAGGTGACGTTGTTGGTGAAAAACAGGCCCTGGCAGAGCGTCAGAAGGATCAGATTGGCGTTCATGCGGCCCAGTTTATCGGCAGCTGCTTATGAAAAGCTGTCGCCTAGGCTCAAGCACGCACAGCATCGGCCCATCGTTTTAGGGCGACCCTGAAACAACGCACCCCATCAAGCGGAACAAACCCCCAACACCGCCAAAGGTGCGGTTTCGGCCCGCAAAACGCGTGGCCCCAGTGTCACAGGCACAAAGCCAGCTGCCAGTGCGCTGGCTTCTTCGCTGGGGCTGAGACCGCCCTCAGGACCGCTGAGCACGGTGACGGGGGCGCTGCCGGTCATGGCCGACAAGGCTTGCGCGCCTTCTGACAAAGACAAGACCCAGCGCTCTCCTGCTTCGGCCCGCGCCAACCACTCTTTGAGGCTGACGGCGGCGTGCACCGCGGGGACGCGGTTGCGGCCACACTGCTCGGCAGCGGCCACGGCCACGCCTTGCCAATGCGCCAATTTTTTATCAGCCCGTTCGCCCTTGAGCTTGAGCACACTGCGCTCGGCCACCAGGGGGGTGATGCTGGCCACACCCAGCTCGGTGGCTTTTTCAACCAGCCAGTCCATGCGTTCATTGGCGGTGATGCCCGCCAGCAGGTGCACGGCACGGGCCGCTTCGCGCTCCACCTCGCGGTGCGCGCCCACTTCCACCTCCACATCGCTGCGGCCCATGCGGGTCACGGTGGCGTCAAACTCGCCGCCTTCGCCATTGAACAAGGTGATGACATCGCCCGGCTGCAAGCGCAGCACCTGCACATGGCGGGCGGCACCCGCAGGCAGGCTGAGCGCATGGCCTGTGGCCAAAGGCGTGGGGCAGAAAAAGCGCGGCATGCTCACATGCGCCCGTAGGCAAAGCCGACCTGGGGCGTGGTGCCTTCGATTTCGTCGATCAACTTGAGCAGCGGGCCCAGCTCGCGGTAACGGTCGCAGGTGCTGCGGATGTAATGGATGAAACGCGGTGCGTCGGCCAAGTACTTGGGCTTGCCGTCGCGCAGGGTGAGGCGGGCAAAAATACCGGCCACTTTCAAGTGGCGCTGCAGGCCCATCCACTCCACCGCCCGGTAAAACGCGCCAAAGTCGCTGTGCCAGTCTTCAAAGTCCATCAAGCCCGCCTTGCGGGCTTTTTCCCAGTAGCGGATGGTGATGTCGAGCACGAAGTCCTCATCCCAGGAGAGGAAAGCATCACGCATCAGGCTGGCGATGTCGTAGCTGATGGGGCCGTAGACCGCGTCCTGGAAGTCCAGCACGCCCAGTTGAAGATTCGCGCCGAGCGGCATCATCAAATTGCGCGGCATGAAGTCGCGGTGCACATAGACGTTGGGCGCGGCCAGGTTGCGCTGCACGATCAGGGAGAAAGCCTTGTCGAACACCTCGCGCTGCGCGCCTTGCAGCTGCACGCCCCGATGCTGGGCCAAATACCAATCTGGAAACAGACTCAGCTCTCGGTTGAGGAGCGCGGCGTCATACGGCGGCAGCACGCCGGGGCGCGACGCCAGTTGCCACTGCACCAGCGCATCGACCGCCTGCATGTACAGGCCGTGGTTGGCCTGGGGACGCTCGGTATCGATGGCCGACATCATGGTGGCGTCGCCCAGGTCGGTCAAAAGCATGAAACCGTGGGCTTCGTCCCAGGCCAGCACCTCGGGTGCATGCAGCCCAGCAGCTTTCATCAAGGCGGCGATGCGCACGAAGGGTTCGGAGTTTTCCTTGTCGGGTGGCGCGTCCATGACGATGCGGCTTTCGCCTTGCACGGTGTCCACCCGCAGGTAACGGCGAAAGCTGGCGTCGGCCGATGCAATCCGCAAACTTTGCGGCAAAAGACCCTGGTCTTTTGCCCTATCTGACAGCCAAGCAGCACAGGCTGCTTGCCGTATCGGATCGGCCCAAGTGACTTGAAAATCGGCCGTTGTGGAGTGTGTGGGGTGGCTCATGGATAATCCCATTTTACAAAGTCAAAGTCGCACTGCTTTGTTTATCCAGTGCGCCTTGCCCAATCCAGTTGATCCTTGTGAGCTGCCCCCCCAAGTTAAGTCACGCAGACTGCTTTTTTGCCTTGAAACTTGGCGGCATGGTCGTGGGTGTTTTATTGGCCCTGCAGGGTCCAGCGCAGGCTCAATCAGACCCTCTTTTGCTGCGCAGCAGCCCTTTGCTGGAAGAGCGTATTTCACCTCGCCAGGACAAAGAAGGTGCTGTTTTTGTCACGGGTCAGCGCATGATCATCCAGCCAGACCTGAACACGGTCATCGAAGGGCAGGCCCGCTTGCGCAAACCAGGTCTGAGCCTGCGGGCTGACCGCTTGGAATATGAAGAAAGCCAAGACACGATCGCAGCAACGGGCGGCATTCAACTCAACAAGCCGGGAAGTCAATTTCAAGGATCGGATTTGAAGCTGCAAGTCGACAGTTTTCAAGGCACCTTGAACAAGCCCACTTTTGAAATTTTTGGCAATGGTGCGCACGGCAGCGCATCACAACTGGAATTCATCGATCCGTCCCGTGCCCTTGTGCACCAGGCCACTTACACCACTTGCCGCAGAACGCCTGGCCCAGATTGGTTGCCCTCTTGGTTGCTCAAAGCCACCCGCATGAGCATTGACGATGAAGAGTCGACCATCAAAGCCGAAGGGGTCAAGGTCCGTTTTCAGAACCTTCCCGAAGTCACCATCCCCGCCGTCAGCTTTCCTTTGACTGCGGATCGACGCTCAGGGTTGTTATCGCCCATCATGGGCATCACGACGCGCAATGGTGCTGAAATTGTGCAGCCCTATTACTTTGACATCGCGCCCAACCGCGATGCCACGGTGACCACACACGTCATGAGCAAACGCGGTATCGCTGTGGACACCGAATTTCGTTACCTGGAAAAAGATTACAAGGGCCAAACCCGTTTGAATTTGATGCCTTCGGACAGTCTGAGCGATCAAGCCCGTTGGGGTTTATCAAGTCAACACAGTGGCATTATTGACACGGGCATTGACCGCATCGGATCGCTTGGGCTGGGTCTGAACTTGAACCGCGTGAGTGACGACAACTACTGGCGGGATTTTCGGCGCACGGGCTTGGTGCTGACGCAGCGTTTGCTGCCGTCCACCGGCGTATTGAGCTGGGGGCGCGGCGCCTTCAACATGACGGCCCAGGTTCAGCGCTGGCAGACATTGCAAGACATCAATGCCCCGATTTTGCCCCCTTACGACCGCACACCCCAGATCGGGATGTCTTACGGCCAATGGCAAGCCAACGGTTTGGACTGGTCTGTTCGGGGTGACACGACCCGTTTCGAAGCCGACTTCAGCCGCATTCCCAACATGGTGGCCAGAAATGGCGAGCGCAGCTTTGTACAAGCTCAAGTCAGCCGCCCTTGGATTCGGCCTTGGGGGTTTTTCACGCCCAAGCTTCAGTTGCACGCCACGCGTTACCAGCTGGACCAACCCATGGTCAATAGTTCCAGTTCTGCCAATCGCGTCTTGCCCACTTACTCGCTGGACTCTGGTTTGGTGTTTGAGCGCGCGGCCCAGTGGTTTGGTCGGTCAGTGGCCCAAACTTTGGAGCCTCGTGCGTTTTATGCCAAAACACCCTTCAGAGACCAAAGCATGCTGCCTGTCTATGACAGTGGCGTCACCGACTTCAATTTGTCCACCATTTACAGTGAAAACACCTTTGTGGGCAACGACCGTTTGATCGACAACGATGCATTGACATTGGGCGTGACCAGCCGATTTTTTGACTCCAATAATGGTGCCGAATTGTTGCGCGTGGGCGTTGCCCAACGCATTCGCTTTTCCGATCAACGCGTGTTGCTGAACAACCCACCCTTCAATAGCCCTCCAGCGGCATCTGCTGGCTTGAGTGATCTGCTGGTGGGTGCTGGTGTCCGCTGGGACAACCGTTGGGCCTTGGACAACACCGTTCAACTCAACAACCAGACCAGTGATATCAGCCGCAACACCCTTCAACTTCGTTATTACCCCAGTCCATACCGTGTGTTGAATGCAGCGTACCGATTGAATCGCGGTTTCAGTGAGCAGCTTGATTTGGGCTGGCAATGGCCTTTGAGCGATTTGGTCGGGCGCACCAACGCGGCCTCTGATGCCTCATGGTCCCGTTCTTCAGGTCAAGGTTTGGGGCCTGATCGCTGGTTCACCGTAGGCCGCATGAACTTCAGCCTCAGCGAGAGCCGCATGGTGGAAAGCATCATGGGCCTTGAATATGATGCAGGTTGTTGGATTGGGCGCATTGTTTTTGAGCGCAATCAACGCTCCATTGCGACATCCAATACCCGTTTGCTGTTCCAATTGGAGTTGGTTGGTTTGGCCCGCGTTGGCTCCAGCCCGCTGGCCGTTCTGCGCAACAACATTCCCCGTTATCAAGATTTGCGTGACAGCCCTTCACAACCGAGCCGTTTTCAGAACTATGAATAAAACTTTTTTCTGTCGCAGCTTCTCTTGGCCGATGTGTTCATCGGTTTTTACCGCTTTCATTTTGACTTCTTTCTCTGCGATGGCACAACCCAGTGTTCTGCCCATTCGTTCTGCCGACTTTGTCGTGGCGGTAGTCAATTCTGAGCCCATCACCAACCAGGAGGTTCAGGCACTGAGTCTTCGCTTGCAGCGCGACGCCCGAGCGCAAGGCCAGGTTCCGAACATTTCAGAGTCTAAGAAGCTGGCACTTGAGCAATTGATCAACGATAAAGTGCAAATCCAGCAAGCTGCTTCTTTGGGCGTGGTGGTGGATGAAGCGGCCATCAACCAAGCAGAAGCGAGCGTGGCCAGCAACAACCAGTTGACCGTGGATGCGCTGCGCGCAAGGCTTCAGCAAGACGGTCTTTCTCTCACCACTTTTCGTGAACAACTGCGTCAACAACTTCTTCTTTCCCGTGTGCGTGAGCGCGAAGTTGACAACCGGATTCGTATTTCCGATTTGGAGATCAACCAGTTTTTGAGTGACCAAATTTCTCGTCAGGCGGCCAAACTGTCTTCCGATGTCAATTTGGCGATGATTTTGATTGGTGTTCCCGAGAACAGTTCGCCCGATCAAGTCAAAGCTTTAGAAGACAGGGCGCGATCGGTGGCTTCTCGCGCTCGTAATGGCGAAGACTTTGCCTCATTGGCGACCTCTTTTTCAACCTCGCCTGATCGAGGCGCCAATGGCGGCGCCATGGGTCTTCGCCCCTTGGACCGCTACCCTGAATTGTTTGTTCAGGCCACGGCCTCTTTGCCAGTAGGAGGTGTTTCTCAAGTTGTGCGTTCGGGTGCAGGCTTTCATATTTTGAAAGTGCTTCAACGGCAATCACCTCCAGCCACCTTATTGGTCACCCAAACCCGTGCCAGGCATATTTTGCTTAGACCCAGTGCTCAACTTTCACAAGCACAAGCTCTTGCTCAACTGGGATCTGTTCGCCGAGACATCTTATCTGGCAAGGCCGATTTCGCAGACGTCGCCACACGAATTTCTCAAGATGGTAGTGCCCCTCAAGGTGGTGACCTTGGCTGGGCAAATCCTGGCATGTTTGTGCCCGAGTTTGAACAAGCCATGAACCAATTGCGACCCGGTCAATTGGCCGAACCTCTGGTTTCGCGTTTTGGCGTTCATTTGATTGAAGTCACTGATCGACGTGATGCCCCCATGACAGATGCCGAGCAACGCAACCTGGCCAGGCGTGTTTTAAGAGAGGAAAAGCTGGAAGACGCTTACACCTCATGGGTTCAAGATATTCGTGGGAAGGCTTTCATAGAGATGCGGGAACCTCCGCAATGAAGCACATCGCTCGAAAGCGATTCGGTCAACATTTTTTGACCGATACGGCCATCATTGATGGCATCGTTGACGCGATCAATCCACTACCGGGTCAATGGATGGTCGAAATCGGTCCGGGATTGGCGGCCTTGACTCAACCATTGGTAGAACGCTTGGGGCAACTCACGGTGATTGAGTTGGATCGCGACCTTGCTGTTCGTTTGCGTGATCATCCGCATTTGAATGTCATCGAGTCTGATGTTTTGAAGGTTGATTTCAAATCAATTCACGCGTCCAGTGTCGCTGCTATGAAGTCAGCAACACGAGATTCATCTGTTGATCAAAGCAACTTTTCAGGCAACAAACTGCGAGTGGTCGGCAATCTTCCTTACAACATCTCCACGCCCATTTTGTTTCATCTGCTTGACCATGTGGATGTGATCGAAGACCAGCATTTCATGCTTCAAAAAGAGGTCATTGATCGGATGGTGGCCTTGCCTTGCACTTCAGATTACAGCCGCCTCTCAGTGATGCTCCAGTGGCGTTATGCGATGGAGAACATTTTGTTTGTTCCACCCAGCAGCTTTGATCCTCCACCCAGAGTTGACAGCGCGATAGTTCGCATGATGCCCCTGACCAACCCACCCGACTTGGACGTCAAGACTCTGTCAACATTGGTTCAAGTGGCTTTCAGTCAACGCCGCAAGATTTTGCGCAACACCTTGGGTCGTTGGCTGGATGAGCTCGCTTTCAGCGGCCATTTTGACCTTCAGCGTCGTGCGGAAGAGGTGCCAGTGGCCGAATACGTTCAGCTCGTCCAATCGCTCGGCACAGGTCACAACCGAACAACTTGATGAAACATAGTGGCGCAAAAAAGCCCTCATAAGAGGGCTTTTTTGCATTCAAAACCAGTTTGAATATTTGGTTGCGGGGGCCGGATTTGAACCAACGACCTTTGGGTTATGAGCCCAACGAGCTACCAGACTGCTCCACCCCGCGGTATGCTTTGATTATACCTTACTCAGCTGCTGAATCAGCAGCGATTTCGGGACGATCGACCAATTCAACCAATGCCATTGGGGCATTGTCACCCACGCGGTAACCCATCTTGAGGATGCGTGTGTAGCCACCAGGACGCTTGGCAAAGCGGGGGCCCAAGTCGGCGAACAATTTCACAACGCTGTCACGATCGCGCAGGCGGTTGAAGGCCAAACGCTTGTTGGACAAGTTGTCTTCTTTGGCCAAAGTGATCATCGGCTCAATGACGCGACGCAGCTCTTTGGCTTTAGGCAGTGTTGTTTTGATGACTTCGTGCTCGATGAGCGAATTCATCATGTTGCGCAACATCGCGAGGCGGTGCTCGCTGGTGCGGTTCAATTTACGGAGGCCGTGTCCGTGGCGCATGGTGCTTACCTTTCTTTATTAAACAAGCAGCCGTATCAGGTACTGCCCGTGCACAACCCGGATTGCTCCGGAAACTTTCAATTAACGCTTTTCCAAGCCGGCTGGCGGCCAGGATTCGAGTTTCATACCCAATGTCAAACCACGTGAAGCCAAGACTTCTTTGATTTCATTGAGCGACTTGCGACCCAGATTAGGTGTCTTGAGCAACTCGTTTTCGGTGCGCTGAATCAGATCACCGATGTAATAAATGTTCTCAGCCTTGAGGCAGTTGGCAGAACGAACGGTGAGTTCGAGCTCGTCCACGGGACGCAACAAGATTGGGTCAAAACTACCCGCACCACCGCGGACCGCGGGTGCATCAAAGGCCGACAGCTCGCTGCCTTCCAATTGTGCAAATACAGCCAATTGCTCCACCAAAATCTTAGACGATGCGCGAACAGCGTCTTCGGCTGTGATGGCACCGTTGGTTTCGATTTCGATGACCAGCTTGTCCAAGTCAGTGCGCTGCTCAACGCGAGCGCTTTCAACGGTGTAGCTCACACGCTTGACGGGTGAGAACGAAGCGTCGAGGACAATGCGGCCCAACGCCTTGGTCGGCTCGTCCGCATAGCGACGCATGCTGCCTGGCACATAGCCACGACCCTTTTCAACCTTGATTTGCATGTCCAGCTTGCCACCTTGTGACAAGTTGGCAATGATGTGCTCGGGGTTGATGATTTCGACGTCGTGCGGTGTTTGAATATCGGCCGCTGTCACTGGGCCTTCGCCATCTTTGCGAAGGCTCAAGGTCACTTCATCGCGGTTGTGCAATTTGAATACCACACCTTTGAGGTTCAACAAGATGTTCACCACATCTTGCTGAACGCCGTCGATGGAAGAGTACTCATGGACAACACCAGCGATGGTCACTTCAGTGGCGGAATACCCCACCATAGAGGACAACAAGACACGGCGAAGCGCGTTACCAAGCGTGTGACCGTAGCCGCGCTCAAATGGCTCAAGCGTGACTTTGGCACGATTGGCAGCCAACTGCTCAACTTGGATCGCTTTGGGTTTCAACAAATTTGTTTGCATTCAGATTTCCTTCTCAATACCCCCGGTTCGTTACACCGGTAAGGCTGATGAAGCGCCCAGTCACAAGGCTTTGTGAACTGGGAACGATCAAAACAGCGAATTAACGTGAATACAGTTCGACGATCAACGATTCGTTGATGTCAGCACCAAATTCGTCGCGGTCCGGCACCTTCTTGAAAGTGCCTTCCGCTTTATCCGCGTTGACTTCAACCCATGCAGGCATACCGACTTGAGCGGCCAATTGCAGAGCTTCAACCACACGGTTTTGTTTTTTGGACTTTTCGCGAACAGCCACAACATCACCGGCTTTGACCAGGTATGAAGGGATATTCACAGATTGACCATTCACGGTGATGGCTTTGTGAGAAACCATTTGACGGGCTTCTGCACGTGTAGAACCAAAACCCATGCGGTAAACCACGTTGTCCAAACGGCACTCGAGCAGAGCCAGCAAGTTGGAGCCTGTGTTGCCTTTGCGACGATCTGCTTCAGCAAAATAGCGGCGGAACTGCTTCTCCAAAACGCCGTACATGCGTTTGACTTTTTGCTTTTCACGCAACTGCAGACCGTAGTCGGAAGTGCGCTGACCCGAAGTGCGGCCGTGCTGACCGGGCTTGGTGTCAAATTTGGACTTGTCAGCGATCGAGCGACGTGCGCTCTTCAAGAACAAGTCGGTGCCTTCACGGCGAGAAAGTTTGGCCTTGGGGCCTAGGTAACGTGCCACTTGATTTTCCTTTGTGCAGCTGCCGCATCAAAAATGCGGGAGCCAGGCGATGCAAGCATGGCCTGGCGGTGGGCTTGGTTTGAGATTAAATGCGACGACGCTTTTGAGGGCGGCAGCCGTTGTGCGGGACTGGCGTCACATCGGCAATCGATGTGATGCGAATGCCCAACGCACCCAAAGCACGAACCGATGACTCGCGACCTGGGCCTGGGCCCTTGATCTCGACGTCCAGGTTTTTAATGCCCTGTTCTTGCGCAGCACGACCTGCCACTTCGGAAGCGACTTGGGCGGCAAAAGGTGTCGACTTGCGTGAACCTTTGAAACCCTGGCCACCGGAAGAAGCCCAAGACAAAGCATTGCCTTGGCGATCGGTGATCGTGATGATGGTGTTGTTGAACGAAGCGTGAACGTGTGCAATGCCGTCGGCAATGTTCTTGCGGACTTTTTTGCGGACTCGTTGAGCTGCGCTGTTGGATTGTGCTTTTGCCATGTTGGTCTCTCAGTCCTGCTTATTTCTTCAGAGCCGCAGCACCTTTGCGCGGTCCCTTGCGAGT
>CANGZO010000080.1 GCA_947458305.1 Comamonadaceae bacterium | reverse complement strand
TGCCAAACCCGGAAAAATATGGCCACCCGTCCCACCGGCCATCACGAGCGCTGTTTTGGGCTTGGCGCTCATGCTCGGCCTCCACGCATCATTTGTTTGTTTTCCGCATCGATGCGCAGCACCACGGCGATGGCAATCAAGTTCATCATGAGGGCGGAGCCGCCGTAGCTCATGAAGGGCAAGGTCAAGCCCTTGGTCGGCAAGGCCCCCAAATTCACGCCCATGTTGATGAAGGCCTGAAAGCCAATCCAGATGCCCACACCCTGCGCCACCAAGCCCGAAAACACTTTTTCAAGGGCGATGGCCTGACGGCCAATCACCATGATCCTGCGGCTGAGCCAGAGGAACATGAAGATCACCAAAGACACGCCGATCAGGCCAAATTCTTCACCGATCACCGCGAGCAAAAAGTCGGTGTGCGCCTCGGGCAACCAGTGCAATTTTTCCACGCTGCCGCCCAAACCCACGCCCCACACTTCGCCACGCCCAATCGCGATCAGAGAGTGCGTCAATTGGTAGCCTTTGCCCAGAGCGTGCTCTGCACTGAAGGGGTCCAGGTAAGCAAAGATCCGCTCCCGACGCCATGGCGACTCGGCGATCATGATGACAAAGGCGAGGATCAAAACACCCAAGATGAGGAAGAACATCCGGGCATTGACGCCGCCCAAGAACAAGATCCCCATGGCAATCGTCGCAATGACCAAGAAAGCGCCCATGTCGGGCTCGGCCAACAAGAACACACCAGCCAAGCCCACGGCAGCACCCATGGGCCAGACCGCTTTGAAGAAGTTTTCTTTGACATCCATTTTGCGCACCATGTAATTGGCGGCATAAATGATGGTCGCCAACTTGGCCAACTCGGACGGCTGAAAGTTCATCACCCCAAAAGAAATCCAGCGCCGCGCACCATTGACGCCCTTGCCAATGAAGGGCAACAACACCAGAGCCAACAAGACCAAAGACAAAACAAACAAGGGCCTGGCCATTTTTTCCCAGGTTTCCATGGGCACCTGGAAGGCCAGCAAAGCCATGACGCAACCCACCGTGATGGCCATCACATGGCGAATCAAGAAATGCGTGTGGGCATAACGCGAAAAGCGAGGGTTGTCGGGCATGGCAATCGATGCCGAATACACCATGACCATGCCCCACAGCACCAAGGCCATGACCACCCAAATCAAGGTTTGGTCAACACCCATCATGCGCGTGCCTTGGCCCCGCGCACGGGAGGCCAAATCGTAACCACCCAAGTTGACCGGCAAGCCCTGCTGAGACGCCGTCTGAGTGCCCCAACCGCCACCGGCCAAAACGCTGCCCATGCGTGCAACACTGGCTTGCAGCCGCTGGGTAAACGACATGACTTCGCTCACAGCCCGCCCTCCATGGCCACGCCAGCCGTTTCGGCCAAACCACTGACCGCCTGAACAAACACCTGGGCCCGGTGCTCATAGTCGTCAAACATGTCAAAACTGGCGCATGCAGGCGACATCAGCACCGCATCACCGCTTTGGGCCAACTGGGCTGCCAAGTTGACTGCACAGGGCATGTCGGCGGCATCGTGCAAAGCGACGGCGGTGTCTTGCAATGCGGCTCGAATGAGCGGTGCATCCCGACCGATCAGCACCACGGCACGGGCAAAGCGTGAAACGGGATCGGCCAGGGGCATGAAATCTTGGCCCTTGCCCTCGCCACCCAGAATGACGACGACCCGACGATCAGCACCCAAACCTTTGAGGGCAGCCACCGTGGCCCCCACGTTGGTGCCTTTGCTGTCGTCAAAAAATTCAACACTATCGATGATGGCCACCGGCTCGACCCGATGGGGCTCGCCCCGGTATTCGCGCAAGCCATACAACATGGGGCCCAAAGCGCAACCCGCACTGCTGGCCAAGGCCAAAGCGGCCAGCGCATTCACCGCGTTGTGCCGACCCCGGATCCGCAAGGCATCGGCAGGGATCAAGCGTTGAATGTGCAAATCATCCTCTTGGTCTTTGCGACGGCGGCGCGTTTCATCGGCTTCGAGTGCACGTACCAGCCATGTCATGCCGTTGGCCACTTCGATGCCGAAATCACCAGGCCTTTGCGGCATGTCGCCACCAAACAAAAGGCATTCGCGTTCTATGGGTTTTTGCAATTTGACCCGGACAGGCTCTGGCCGCATGGCCATGACCAGAGGCTCTTCCCGGTTGAGCACCATCAGAGTCTGGCCACCAAAAATACGGGCTTTGGCCGCGGCATAGGCCGACATGTCGCCATGCCAGTCCAAATGGTCTTGCGACACATTCAACACCGTGGCGGCTGTGGGCTCAAAGCCCTCGCTGCTGTCCAACTGGAAACTGGACAACTCCAAGACCCACACGTCGGGCAGGGCCGCGGCCAAGGGATTGCGCTGGATGGCCACAGGTTCGGCCTGATCCAACACCAAATCTGCTGGCGATGGCACTTCGGCTTCTGTATGCGCTTCGGAATCTGCTTCGGTTTCTGTCTGTGCATCGGCTTCAGCTTGAGCGTCGATTTGGGCTTGCGCCTGCGCCAAAGCTTGGGTCAAAGTGTCCAGCAGCGTGGGGCCAATGTTGCCCGCCACCTGCACCGACTTGCCTGCACGGGCCACCAGCTGACCCGTCAATGAAGTCACTGTGGTTTTGCCATTGGTGCCCGTGATCGCCAACACATGGGGACGGTAGGCACAACGGGTGCTCAGGTCGCTCAATGCAGCCGCAAACAGCGTGAGTTCACCGCCCTGCCACAGACCCATGGCTTGTGCAGCTTCTACCACCGGCGCCACCACACTGGGCGCCAAACCGGGACTGCGAAACACGGCCCGCACCGATGTGCCTTGTACCAAGTCAGCTGAGAAGGGTCCTGCCACAAAGCGCACAGATGGCCACTCTGCCTGCAAGGCCGCCAGCTGGGGCGGCGCTTCACGGGTGTCGGCCACCGTCACGTCGGCTCCGGCGCGCGCGCACCAGCGGGCCATCGCCAAGCCGGATGCACCCAAACCGAGAATCAAAACGTGTTGGCCTTGGAGCTGCATGGTTTACCTCAGCTTCAAGGTCGACAGGCCGACCAAACACAAGAGCATGGTGATGATCCAGAAACGCACGACGACTTGCGTTTCTTTCCATCCACTCTTTTCGAAGTGGTGGTGCAAAGGGGCCATCTTCAAGATGCGCCGACCTTCACCGTATTTTTTCTTGGTGTACTTGAAGTAGGCCACCTGTGCCATCACCGACAAGGCCTCCACCACAAAGATGCCCCCCATGATGGCCAGCACGATTTCTTGGCGCACGATCACCGCGATGGTGCCCAGGGCTGCGCCCAAGGCCAAGGCCCCCACATCCCCCATGAAGACTTGGGCAGGATAGGTGTTGAACCACAAAAAGGCCAAGCCCGCACCCGCCATCGCGGCGCAAAAGATCAAGAGTTCGCCCGACCCAGGAATGTGCGGCAAAAACAGATACTTGGAAAAAACAGAGCTGCCTGTCACGTAAGCAAAAACACCCAAGGCCGAGCCCACCATCACCACCGGCATGATGGCCAGGCCGTCCAGGCCATCGGTCAAATTGACAGCGTTGCTTGAGCCTACGATCACGAGGTACGTCAGCACCACGAAGCCCAACACGCCCAAGGGGTAGTTGATCTCCTTGAAGAAAGGCACTTGCAAGCCCGCTTGGGTCGGCAGGTTCACATCAAAGCCAGACATGACCCACTGCATAAAAAGATCCAACACCCGTGCATTGGAACTTTCAGAGATGCTGAACACCAGGTACAAGGCTGCCAGCAGGCCGACCACCGATTGCCAGAAGTATTTCTCGCGTGAACGCATGCCCTCTGGGTCTTTGTTGACCACTTTGCGCCAATCATCGACCCAGCCAATCGCACCGAACCCCAAGGTGACGATGAGCACGATCCAGACAAAGCGGTTAGACAGGTCAAACCACAGCAAAGTGGCGATGGCGATCGACAACAAAATCAACACGCCACCCATGGTGGGTGTGCCGCTTTTGGACAAATGCGATTCCATGCCATAGCCGCGGATGGGCTGACCGATCTTCAGTGAGGTCAAGCGCCGAATGACCCATGGCCCTGCGGCCAAACCAATCAGCAAAGCGGTCATCGCTGCCATCACGGCACGGAAGGTGATGTATTGAAAAATGCGCAAAAAGCCCCACTCAGGCGACAAACTTTGCAGCCACTGGGCCAAACTAAGCAGCATGGGCCTCCCCTTTTTTGTTGTGTTCTTGTCCGTTGGCAAGGGCCTGCAGGGCCTCCACCACGCGCTCCATCTTCATGAAACGGGAGCCTTTGACGACAATGCTTTGAAATTCCACAGCGTGACTTGCAACAGCGGCCAACAGGCTGTCCATGTTGTCAAAGTGTTGTGCCGCACCAAAAGCTTGGCCTGCGTGCAGACACAAGTCACCCAAGGTGTAGAAAGCCTCAATACCGCATTCGGCAGCGTAGGCACCCACTTCGGCATGGAATGCCGGCCCTTGGTCACCGACCTCGCCCATGTCACCCAACACCAACAAGCGCGGGGAAGGCAGTTCGGTCAGCACATCGATCGCCGCACGCACCGAATCGGGGTTGGCGTTGTAGGTGTCATCGACCAAAGTGATTTCACCCGCAGAGGTGTGAAGCAGCAAAGCCCTGGATCGGCCCTTGACAGGTTCAAAAGCTTGCAAACCCTGCGCAACGGCCTCCAGTGGCACGCCAGCGGCCAAAGCGCATGCACTGGCAGCCAAAGCATTTTTGACATTGTGTCGACCCGCGATGTGCAAGCGGACAGGGGCTGTGCCCACCGGGGTTTTGAGGGTGAATTGCCAAGCACCGGATTGCCAAACCACCACGGCCGCCCGAACATCGGCTGCCCCATCGCCGTGGCCCATGGCGAACGTGTGTTGTGCGCGTGTGCCCGACTGGTTTTGCCAAACCGGGGTGTAACTTTCATCGGCAGGGTAAACCGCCACACCTTGGTTGGGCAGCGACGACAAAGCCGCACCGTTTTCAAGTGCCACGGCCTCGACGGTTCCCATGAATTCTTGGTGTTCACGCTGCGCGTTGTTGACCAGGGCCACCGTGGGCTTGGTCAACTGGGCCAAATAGGCGATCTCGCCCGGGTGGTTCATGCCCAACTCCACCACCGCCATGCGGTGGTGAGCGCGCAAATTGAGCAAGGTCAAGGGCACGCCAATGTCGTTGTTCAAGTTGCCCTGCGTTGACAAGGCATCGACCCCCACATGCGCACGCAAAATGGCCGCGATCATTTGGGTCACAGTGGTTTTGCCATTGCTGCCGGTCACTGCGATCACAGGCAAATCAAACTGTGCACGCCAACCCGCCGCCAATTCCCCCAAAGCCAAACGGGCGTCTGGCACCAGCAAGGCAGGCAAACCCTGGGCTGCAGCCTCGGCTTCGCCAGAGGCCTCACACACCACGGCCACAGCGCCTTGCGCCTTGGCTTGGGCGATGAACTGGTTGCCATCAAACCGCTCTCCGCGCAAGGCGACAAACACATCGCCCGCTCGCAAACTGCGGCTGTCGGTGTGCACACGGTCGGCCACAACAGATTGCAGGTTGACGCCGCGAGCACCGCTCAACCAAGCCAAGGCCGACTCGAGCTTCAAGCCCATGGGGGTGTGCACCATGTTCATGCGGCCACCCCTTGAGGCTGTGCTGCGCGTTGCTGCAAGGCCTCGCGAACATGCGCCACATCCGAAAAAGGATGGCGCACGCCCATGATCTCTTGTTCAGTCTCGTGGCCTTTGCCCGCCACCAAGACCACATCTTGTGGCGCAGCCTGAGCCAGAACTTGGGCAATGGCCAAGGCGCGGTCCACTTGCACCCTGGCGTGTGTCGGACGCTTAAGCCCTGCGACCATGGCCGCCAAAATCGCCTCAGGTGATTCAGTGCGGGGGTTGTCGCTGGTCAACATCACCTGATCGGCAGATGCCTCTGCAGCTGCTGCCATCAAGGGGCGCTTGAGCGCATCGCGGTCACCGCCGCAACCCAGTACACACCACAACTGGCCACCGCGCAGGACGGCCTGGGACCGCAGCGCCGACAAGGCATGAACGATGGCATCGGGTGTGTGCGCGTAATCGACCAACACAAGGGGCAAGCCGGCATCCACACCGGCTTGCAGGGACGGCTCTTGGCCCAGCCGAACTCGTTGCATGCGGCCAGGTACTGCGCTCAAGTGCGCGCAAGCTTGAACGGCCTGCGCCAAGTCAATCCCCAAAGCACGCAAACTGCCGATGACACCCAGCAGGTTGTCGATGTTGTAGTCACCCATCAAGTCGGTGCGCAACGTCTGCACCGCATCGCCTTCCATCACCTCAAAAGCCAAGCCGTCGGCGCTTTGCAAAGTGCGGGCTTGCAAACGTGCAGACCCTTGCCTTGAACACGTCCAAACGTCCAAATGGCCGCCTTGTAACTGGCGCGCCAAAAGGGCACCCTGTGCATCGTCGGTGTTGATGACCGCCGCCTGCAAACCAGGCCAACTGAACAGCGCGGCTTTGGCAGACCAGTACTGCCCCATGTCGGCGTGGTAGTCCAAGTGGTCTTGGGTGAAATTGGTGAACACCGCCACGCGGATCTGTGTACCGTTGAGTCGGTGTTCGGCCAAACCGATGGACGAAGCTTCGATGGCGCAATGGGTGACGCCGGCGTCGGCCATGGCGCGGAACTCTTGCTGCACCAACACCGGGTCAGGGGTGGTCATGCCGGTCGATACCAAATGGGGAATACGCCCCACACCCAAGGTTCCCATCAGGGCACAGGACTTTTCTAAAACAGCAGAGGACAAGGCCTGCGCCAACCACCAAGCGGTCGATGTTTTGCCATTGGTGCCCGTGACCGCCAACACCTGCAAAGCATGGCTGGGCTGCTCATAGTAAGCATCAGCCACCCAGCCTGTTTGGGTCTTGAGCTGGGGCATGCAGGCGAGTTTGTCGGTGCTGACTTCGTCCTGCAAAGAGCTCAGCCAAGGGGCACGGCCTTCTTCTTCCATCAAGCAAGCACTGGCCCCTTGCGCCAAAGCTTGTGCCAAAAATCGACGACCGTCGGTGGCCGCACCTGGCCACGCGATGAACGCATCGCCTTGTTGCACCTGGCGGCTGTCGGTTCGCAGCGCGCCGGTCACGCGCGAGCGCAACCAAGAGGCGGCTTGAGAAGCGCTGTGCAAGGTCTGCATCAGAACGACTCCTCCACCGCTTTGGCCACGATTTGCGGTTTGACGGCCATATCAGGCTGCACGCCCATCAAACGCAATGTCTGCTGCACCGTCTGGCTGAACACGGGCGCGGCCACGGCACCGCCGTAATACACCCCATTGGAAGGCTCATCGATCATCACCGCCACCACAATGCGCGGCTGGTCAATCGGGGCAATGCCGACGAAGAAACCTCTGTATTTTTTGCTGGCGTAGCCCTTGCCCTCTTGCTTGCGTGCAGTGCCTGACTTGCCGCCCACCGAGTAACCCATGGTCTGGGCCTTTTGACCGGTGCCGCCAGGGCCCGAAGCCATTTGCAGCATCTTGCGCATGGCAACGGCATGCTCCGGGCTGTACACGCGCGTGCCCACTGCGGGCTGCGTGGTTTTCATGAGGGTGGCGGGCACGATTTCGCCATCACGCGCAAACACCGTGTAAGCACGGGCCACCTGAAACAAACTGCTGGACACGCCGTAGCCGTAGCTCATGGTGGCTTGTTCGACCGGACGCCAAGTCTTGTATGGACGCAGCCGACCGCTGACCACACCTGGGAAAGGCAGCTGCGGCTTTTGGCCAAAACCCAGGTCTGCAAACATCTCCCACATTTCACGGGGCTGCAATTGCATGGCCATCTTCACCGTGCCCACGTTGCTGGACTTTTGGATGACCTCGTTGACCGTCAACACCCCATAAGCGTGCACATCGCTGATGGTGGAGCCGGTGATGGTGATCTTGCCCGGAGCGGTCTGGATCGGTGTTTCGGGCTTGACCAGCCCTTGCTGCAGCGCCAAGGCCACCGTGAAGGGCTTCATGGTCGAGCCAGGCTCAAAGCTGTCGGTCAAGGCCCGATTGCGCAACTGCTCGCCCGTCAGGTTGCCGCGCTTGTCTGGCGAATAGCTGGGGTAATTGGCCAAAGCCAAAATTTCACCGGTTTGCGCGTCCAGCACCACCACACTGCCCGCCTTGGCCTTGTGCTGCGCCACCGCATCGCGCAAGGTTTGGTAGGCATAAAACTGGACTTTGCTGTCGATGCTCAGTTGCAGGTCTTGGCCATCCACGGGCGGCACAGTCTCGCCCACCGCCTCGACCACGCGGCCCAAGCGGTCCTTGATCACGCGCCTGGAACCCGCTTGACCTGCCAACTGCTTTTGAAAGATCAGCTCAACGCCTTCTTGGCCTTTGTCTTCGACGTTGGTAAAGCCGACGATGTGCGCTGCAGCCTCACCCTCGGGGTACAGGCGCTTGTACTCCTTGATGTCGTACACACCCTTGATGTTCAGTGCCCGAATCTCTTTGACCACCGACTCGTCCATCTGGCGGCGCAGCCACACAAAGGTTTTTTCTTCGTTCTTGAGCTTGTCCTCTAACTCAGCTGGCGCCATGCCCAGCAATTTGGCCAACTGGCGGAGTTTGACCGGATCGCGTTCCAAGTCTTCCGGGTTGGCCCAAATGCTGGGAGCAGGCACGCTAGAGGCCAACAACACGCCATTGCGGTCCAGCACGCGACCACGGTTGGCGGGCAAGGTCAAGGTTCGGGCAAAACGCACCTCACCCTGCCGGATGAAAAAGTCATTGTCAATGACCTGCACATGCGCGGCGCGACCCACCAAGCCGGTGAACCCCAAAGCCATCAAGGCGACGATCAGTTTGCTGCGCCAAACCGGCGTCTTGCTGGCCAGCAAAGGGCTGGAGCTGAGCTGCACACTGCGACCGCGGTTCATCGGACGGCTCCGCTGGTGGCCGGAGCGCCGGGGGTTTTCACCGGCACGGCCGGATTGACCGCGCCTGTTGTGGTCACATATTGGGTGATGGCCGGAGAGACGTTGCGCATTTGCAATTGCTGACGCGCGATTTGTTCCACACGCAAGGGCGTGGTTTGTGCACGCCGCTCGACTTCCATGCGGTCCAGGTCCACCTCAATGCGCTGGTTTTCTTTGCGTGCGGATTCCAGCGCCATGAACAAGCGCCTGGACTCGTAATGGCTGTGCACCAACCACAAGGCGCTGCCCACCGTGGCGATCAGCAAGAGCATGCTCAGGCGCATCATGCGGGCACCTCGGTACGCTCTGCCATGCGCATGATGGCGCTGCGCGAACGGGGGTTGCCGCGCACCTCTGCCTCGCTGGGGCGAATCCGACCGCACAGCTTCAAACGCATTTTGACCGGCTCGGCAAAGGGCACACGGCGGTCCACCACTTCTTTGGCATGCTTGGCCATGAACTGCTTGACGATGCGGTCTTCGAGCGAATGAAAACTGATCACCACCAGTCGCGCGCCCGGCGCCATGACCTGCAAGCTGGCCTCTAGCGCTTGTTCAAGCTCCGCAAGCTCTGCGTTGATGAAAATCCGAAAAGCCTGAAATGTCCGCGTTGCAGGGTTCTGGCCCGGCTCGCGGGTTTTGACCGTGTCAGCCACGAGCTGGGCCAAATCG
>CANGZO010000079.1 GCA_947458305.1 Comamonadaceae bacterium | reverse complement strand
GCCCAGCACCAGCATGCCGCCCATCATCCAAGGCGTGCTGCGCCGCCCTTTGTCAGCGCCAAAACCCATGCGCGGGCGCACCATTTGCACCGCGTAATGCCAGGCCACCAAAAAGCCGGGCAACAAAGCAGGCAGCGCCAGCTCGACCACCATGATGCGGTTGAGCGTCGACGTGGTCACCACCACCACCGCGCCCAGACAGGCCTGAATCAGGCCCAAACGGATGATTTGGAACCAACCAAACATCGAGGGGTTCAAGGCCGTGCTCATGCGACCCCCGCCGACTGTTGCAACAGGCTGAGCTGGCGCAATCCCCAAGCGCTGACCATCATGCCGCTGACGAACAGCGGCACACCAAAGGCCGACACATGCAAAGCACGCTCAACCGGTTGACGCAAAAATTTGAGCATCAAGGGCCCTTGCAAAACCGCCAGGGCCAACACAGCTGACGAGTGCCATGGCAACTGCCAGTGGGCCAGCAGCAAGGCCACCACCACCTGCGGCACCAGCATGAACACGCAGGCCATGCGCGCCGCACCGTGTGCACCCAGCTGCACCGGCAGTGAAGCCACGCCCATGCGGCGATCGCCTTCAATGGCCTTGAAATCGTTCAGCGTCATGATGCCGTGCGCACCCACGCTGTAAAGCAGCGCCAGCGCCACCGAATGCGGGCCGGGCCAAGCCCCACCCAGCATGACGGCCGTGCCGGTCAGCCAGGCCAGCCCTTCATAACTCAGGGCGCAAGCCGCGTTGCCCCACCAGCCGTTGTTTTTCAGACGGACGGGTGGTGCGCTGTAGGCCCACGACAAGGCAATGGCCAAGGCGCAGGCTGCAAAGCCCCAAGGCCCCATGAGCGTGGCCCAGAGCAGCGACAACGCGGTCCAGGCGATGGCAATGCCCAAACCCCAGCGACCGGGCATGCGGCCCGAAGGGATGGGTCGATTGGGTTCGTTGATGGCGTCGACATGCCGGTCAAACCAATCGTTGACCGCCTGGCTGCTGGCACACACCAGCGGGCCAGTCAGCACCAGACCCAAAAGCAGCAAGGCCCAGTTGGCGCCCATGTCTTGGCCCGAGGCCACCACGCCGCAGGCAAAGGCCCACATGGGCGGAAACCAGGTGATGGGTTTGAGCAATTCGGCCACCGTGCGCAAGGCGGGCCGACCGAGCGGCGCCACCCGTGCGGCATGCACTGCGCTTGCAATAGAAGCCTGGGAAGGGGGCGTGTGGGCCAGTGGCGGGGTGTCCATGCCCCGATTGTGAAGAGAGTTTTATAAATGTCAACCGGGATTGACACTTATCGTCAATTTTAATTGACAGTCTTCAGGGGTTGTCGGTTTCGGCTTCGGCCACCATGCCAAAGCGGCGCAACTTGACGTACAGACTTTGGCGTGACAAACCGAGCATTTCCGCGGCCGATGCGCGGTTGTTGTGGGTCAACTCCAAAGCCGCTTCGATGCACATGCGCTCGATGGTGTCGACCGTCTCGCCCACGATGTCTTTGATCGGGCGTCGCCCCACCAATTGCGACAACTCGGCAAAGGGGTTGGCCTGGCTTTGCGTCACCGATGCGCCGCCTTGCAGGCGGCGGTCCATGTCGCGCACAAAAAAAGCAAACATCGGCTCGGGTCGGGCCAGGCAGACCGCAGATACCTCGACCGGCAGCGTCATGCCCGACAGGGTACGCACCTCGGTCGCAAAATTGCGCACCGGCAACTGCTGACGCAAACTGGTGTGCAACACACCCCAGTCCACCGCACCCCGAAGCAACCACCGCTCCAAGTTCTGACCCACCACCTGAGACGAGGCGGTCAGGCCCAGCAAAGCCATGCCTTCTTCGTTGACACTTTTGATCATGCCCGTGGTGTCGGTCAGCAACCAACCATCTGGGAAACGCTCCATGGCCTCGCTCAAGGCAGCCGATGAACTTGGGTCTTGATGGGCCAGGGCAGTGGTCTCACGTGTGACCAAACGCACCAAAAACTGCGCCCCACCCTCTTGGCGGAACACGGTGGCCGACACGGTCCAGGCTGTTGGCAAGCCCGCCACGCGAGCCGCGCACATCTCGATGCGGCCAGTGGCCAACGCCATGCGCAGCAAAGACTGAACTTCGCCCTGGCTCTCGCCCTCAAAGCATTCACGCACGTCACGACCGACCAGTCGTTTGCCCGCATCTTTGAGCAAAGCCTGCGCACCCACATTGGCCTCCAGCACGCGCTGGGTGCTGGCATCCACCATCAACACCGCTTCGGAAGAGGTGTCGAACAACACGCGGTAGCGCGCCTCGATGTGGCGCAGACGCAAATAGTCGCGCTCCATCGACTGCTGGGTCTCGACCAGTCGGCGCTGCAATTCGGCCAGGCTCTCCAAGTCACGGCCCATGGCCAACAACTTGCCGCCACCCAAGGGCAGCACCACATACTGCAGGGCCACCTCATTGCCTACGGGAGACATGTGGTTGACATGCCGCCAGCGCATCACCTCTGGGGCGCCTTGCGACAGCAACATTTCCTGGACTTTCGAGCGGCTCTCGCTGGTGACCGTGTCGATCCATCGTCGACCCAGCCAGGTTTGGCAACCCAAGGCGGCCAAGGTGTCACGCCCGGTAGACACATCTTCGATCACCCCTTGCGGGTCCATGACCAAGGTGACATCAGACACCACGCCCAGCAACTGCGAGAAGGTGGACGGGTCCAAGGAGGGAAGCTTCATGTTGTAAAACAAACGGGTTTGAGCATCAGGAAGTTGACACTTGTATTTGTGATTTGAGTATAGGCTGATGCAGCCCATCGAAGCCTGAAAACAAGGGGGTTAAATGCACTAAAAGTGACTGAATTGACATTTTATGTGGCCTTTGCGGTTGACAAAAGCATGCCCCGTGTCACGCAGGCCACCGTCTCGGGGGCATCTTCGGCCACCAGCTTGGCTGGCAGCCCTTTGAGCAACTCGGGCGCCGTGAAAGCCATCGGACCGCCCACAAAAACTTCCAAATTCAGATTGTCTGAAGCTTCACGCAGTTGTGGGAGCAAGGTCAGCAGGGTGCCCAGATGCCGGTCGGTGCTGATGGAAATGCCCACCGCATCGAACCAATCGGAGACAAACATTTTTTTGAAGTCCGCCACGTCTTGGGGCACGGCCACCGTGACCATCCAACCCGCACGTTTGAAAAACTCGCTGAGCATGAACAAACCCATGCTGTGCTGAGCCCCTGGCTCAGTCAACAAAAGCAAACTCAGGCCATTGCGCTGCTGAGGCGACTCTTGGAGAAACTCTGCGCTGAAATCGTGCAGCAGCTGTTGGAGATGGGCCGATGCGATGGTCGTCATGGCGAAATCCAGCCGGTCCGAACACCACCAGTCCCCCAAGAGGCGGGCACACGGCGTGATGCCTTCTATATAGATGTCTTCCAGCGACTGGCCTTGGCGCTGCCAACCAAACACCACTTGCCGGGCCGCATCCAAACCTTGCAAACAGGCTTGCGCCAGGATTTGAATTTGCCCTAAGTCAATGGCTGACTTGCCAGCAAATGAGGTGCCACCGACCAAACGGGGACCCACAGGCGAGCCTTGCCGCAAGGCTTCAGGCAGGGGCATCACGCCTTGCGCCAAGGGTAGAGATGGGGAGTTCTCGAGGTTGAATTTCGCCATGACAAGCACCGATCATCAGAAGGATACACCAGCGGCAGGCTCCGGGGCGTCGGAGTGCTCGTCGCAAGAAGGCTGGTCAGGCCATGCAAATGACCTCACCGAACACAGGCTCGAGTTTGGTTGGATTTCAGCGCATTGTATCTAGTGTAAACCCTGAATACTTAAAATATTGTCAATTTATGTTGACACACTGTATGTCCAGACTTACATTCACTCCAAGCCCAAACTCGCAACCAGGTCCTCCATGCCCGATTCAAGCCCCCAGGTTTTGTACACACCAGCGCAACGCGCTCGGCGTGACGCGACCGCTTGGACGCTGGTGCAAGGCATTCTGGCCCCAGTGCAGTTCCTGATTTTTGGCATCAGCCTTTATTTGGTGATCAACAGCTTGCAAACCGGTGAGCACACCGATTGGGCTTTGGCCTCGGTGGTGATCAAGACCGTGGTGCTCTACGCCATCATGGTCACGGGCGCCATCTGGGAAAAAGTGGTGTTCGGCCAATACCTGTTCGCACCCGCCTTCTATTGGGAAGACGTGGTCAGCATGGGCGTGATGGTGCTGCACACCGCCTATGTCTGGGCTTGGTGGCAAGGCGCTTGGAGTGCCAACGACTTGCTGTGGCTGGCCCTGGCCGCTTATGGCAGCTACGCCATCAACGCCGCGCAATACATCCGCAAGCTGCGCATGGCGCGGCTGCAAAAACCCGAAACCCCATCATTGCCCGACACGGGCGCACAGGCCAGCACATGAGCACTGTCATCCCGATCCGCGCCGAAACCTCCGCGCAAACCGCCGGTTGCACCGACGTCGTGCCTTTGGTGGAACGCGGCCAGCGCGAGGTGTTTTGTGGTCTGACCGGCATCATCTGGCTGCACCGCAAGATCCAGGACGCCTTCTTTCTGGTGGTGGGCTCACGCACCTGCGCCCACCTGATCCAGTCGGCCGCGGGCGTGATGATCTTTGCCGAACCCCGCTTTGGCACCGCCATCATCGACGAGCGCGACTTGGCAGGCTTGGCCGACGTGCACGAAGAACTCGACCGCGTGGTCGGCCAGTTGCTGGCGCGCCGCCCGGACATCCGCTTGCTGTTTTTGGTGGGCTCTTGCCCATCTGAGGTGATCAAGCTCGATTTGTCGCGCGCTGCCGAACGACAAAACCAGATCCACCACCCCAAGGTGCGCGTCCTCAACTACTCGGGCAGCGGCATCGAAACCACCTTCACCCAAGGCGAAGACGCTTGCCTGGCGGCCATGGTCCCCGGCCTGCCCGCCAGCACCGACACCGCCCCCGCCCTGATGGTGGTCGGCACCCTGGCCGATGTGGTCGAAGACCAGATGCGCAGCCTCTTTGATCGCATGGGTTTGCAGGTTAACTTTTTCCCACCGCGCAACAGCCAGGCCATGCCGGTGGTCGGGCCCAATACCCGCTATTTGTTGGCCCAACCCTTCTTGGCAGACACCGCCCGCGCCCTGCAGTCGCGCGGCGCGCAGCATTTGCCCGCGCCCTTCCCGCTTGGCGTGGAAGGCACCACCGCTTGGCTGCAAGCGGCCGCCACCGAGTTTGGTGTGGCCCCCGAGGTGTTTGAACAAGCGACCACCGCACCGCGCCAACGCGCCGAAAAAGCCCTGGCCGTGCAGCGCCAGATGTTGCAAGGCCAGCGCATCTTTTTCTTCCCCGACTCGCAGCTCGAGATCCCATTGGCGCGCTTTGTCCACCGCGAACTGGGCATGGATTTGGTGGAAGTGGGCACGCCCTATTTGCACCGCCAGCACATGGCCGCCGAACTCGCGCTCATCCCCGCAGGCACCCGCATCAGCGAAGGCCAAGACGTGGACCTGCAGCTCGACCGCTGCATCGCCGACGCCCCCGATTTGGTGGTCTGCGGCCTCGGTTTGGCCAACCCACTGGAGGCCCAAGGCATCACCACCAAGTGGGCCATCGAATTGGTCTTCACCCCCATTCAGGGCTACGAACAAGCGGCCGATTTGGCCGGTCTGTTCAGCCGCCCCCTCAAACGCCGCCTGAAGCTGGCGGCATAAGGCGCAGGAACACCCTATGCAACTGACGCTCTGGACTTACGAAGGACCGCCCCATGTGGGCGCCATGCGCGTGGCCACCGCCATGACCGACGTGCACTACGTGCTGCACGCCCCACAAGGCGACACCTACGCCGACCTGCTGTTCACCATGATCGAGCGCCTGCCGCGCCGACCGCCCGTCACCTACACCACCTTCCAGGCGCGTGATCTCGGGGGCGACACCGCCGAACTCTTCAAAGACGCCGCACGCCAAGCCATGGCGCGTTTCAACCCCGCTGCCATGTTGGTGGGCTCGTCTTGTACTGCGGAGCTGATCCAGGACGATCCAGGTGGTTTGGCCCAAGCCCTGCAACTGACCATCCCGGTGGTGGCGCTGGAGTTGCCTTCTTACCAGCGCAAGGAAAACTGGGGCGCGAGCGAGACCTTTTACCAACTGTGCCGCCACCTCGTGCACAAGCCCGCCGCTGACAAACCCGCCAAGGCACGGCCCACTTGCAACATCCTCGGCCCCAGCGCCCTGGGTTTTCGCCACCGCGACGACGTCAAAGAAATCACCCAGCTGCTGAACCAACTCGGTGTGGACGTGGCCGTGGTCGCGCCTTTGAGCGCCAGCGTGGCCGACATGCAAAAGCTGGCCGAGGCCGACTTCAACGTGGTGCTCTACCCCGAGATTGGTTTGGCTGCCGCGCAGTGGTTACAGCGCCAGTTTGACCAGCCCTACACCAAGACCGTGCCCTTGGGCAGCCACGCCACGCGCGACTTCATCGCCGAAGTCTGCGCGCTGACCGGCCTGCCCCAGCCCGCCCAAGACCCCAGCAACGCGCACGCGCACTGGTACGCCAAGTCGGTCGATTCGACCTACCTCACCGGCAAGCGCGTCTACATTTTTGGCGACGCCACCCACGTCGTAGCCGCTGCCCGAATCGCCAGCCAAGAGATGGGTTTTGAGGTCGTGGGTCTGGGCAGCTACAGCCGCGAATTTGCCCGCGAAGTGCGCGATTGCGGCAAGCGCTACGGCGTCGAAGCCCTGATCACCGACGACTATCTGGAAGTCGAAACCCAGATCAACGCGCTGCAGCCCGAGCTGATCTTGGGCACACAAATGGAGCGCCACATCGCCAAGCGCCAAGGCATTCCCTGCGCCGTGATTTCGGCCCCGGTGCATGTGCAGGACTTCCCCGCCCGTTATGCGCCGCAGATGGGTTTTGAAGGCGCCAACGTGCTGTTCGACACCTGGGTGCACCCACTGATGATGGGCCTGGAAGAACACCTGATCGGCATGTTCCGCGAAGACTTCGAGTTCCATGCCGGTGCTGCGCCCTCGCATTTGGGCAGCACCCGGCCAGCGGCAGAAAACGTGGCTCCAGCTGTGGCCGTGCACGTGGCTGCACCGGTTGCATCATCTGTGGCAACCCCCGTTGCAGCAGCTGTTTCAGCAACGGCACCCGCCCGCACCGACACCCTGACCACAGACAGCGTTCAAAAGGTCGCTGTCCCCGCCCAAGCTGCTTCGAACCAGGCCACTTGGAGCCCCGAGGCTGAAAAGGAGCTGGGCAAGATCCCGTTCTTTGTGCGGGGCAAAGCGCGCCGCAATACCGAGCGATTTGCCCAAGATCAGGGCGTGGCGACCATCACCGTGGAGACGCTCTACGATGCCAAAGCCCATTACAGCCGGTAAACAGGCCTCATCCAACACACCACGCATGAGCGTGGTGCTGTTGACCATGGACAGCCACTTGGCCAGCGCTGCCGAGAGCGCGGCCGAGCGCCTGGCCCGCGACCTGCCCGGCCTGCACCTGCAAACCCACAGCGCCTCGGCCTGGCGCGACAGCGACAAGGCCCTGGCCGCATGCTTGGCCGCCGTGGCGCAGGCCGATTTGGTCATCGTCACCATGCTCTTCATGGAAGACCATTTCCTGCCGGTGCTTGACGCCTTGCAGGCGCGCCGCGATCACTGCGACGCCATGGTCTGCATCATGTCGGCCCCGCAAGTGACCCAGCTCACCCGCATGGGCAAGCTGGTCATGGGCCGCGAATCGAGTGGCCTGATGGCCTTGCTCAAAAAGCTGCGTCCCAGCGCCAAGAACAAAGAGACCGGTTCCGAGACCGGCGCACCGGCCAGTGCCGGCGCCAAGCAAATGGCCATGCTGCGCCGCCTGCCCAAGCTGCTGCGCTTCATCCCCGGCACCGCACAAGACCTGCGCCTGTTCTTCTTGACCATGCGCTACTGGCTGGCCGGGTCGGAGCACAACATCGAGCACCTGGTCAAAACCCTGGTGCACCGCTACGCCCAAGGCCCGCGCGAGCCGCTGCGCGCCCTGGCCCAGCCCGAAGACCCGATCGAATACCCCGAGGTGGGCCTGTACCACCCACAGATGAAAAACCGCATCAGCGAACAGCTGAGCGACCTGCCCGGCCACGGCCGCAAAGACCAACCTGCCGTGGGCCTGTTGCTGCTGCGCTCCTATTTGCTGGCTGGCAACACCGCGCATTACGACGCGGTCATCCACTCACTGCAAGCGCGTGGCCTGCGCGTCATCCCCGCCTTTGCCAGCGGGTTGGACGCCCGTCCGGCCATGGACCGCTTTTTCAAGCAAGGCACGGGCACAAAAATCCAATCCTTGGTATCGCTCACCGGCTTCTCCTTGGTCGGTGGCCCGGCCTACAACGACGCCAGCGCCGCCGAAGTGGCGCTCAGCGAACTCGATGTGCCCTACATCGCCGCGCACCCGCTGGAGTTCCAATCGATTGAGCAATGGGGCGACTCGACCCGTGGCCTGCTGCCGGTGGAAAACACCATCATGGTGGCCATCCCCGAACTCGACGGCTCGATCTTGCCCATGGTCTACGGTGGCCGTCCCGGCCCCGCCGGTCAAACCTGCCACGGCTGCGACAAGCGCTGCACCTTCCCCAGCGGCCCGCGCAGCCAAGACATGTTCACCTGCAGCGAGCGCACCGAGATGCTGACGTCGCGCGTGGAACGCCTGGTGCGCCTGCGCGACAAACCACGTGCCGACCGCAAGCTGGCCATCGTGCTGTTCAACTTCCCACCCAACGCGGGCAGCGTGGGCACGGCCGCTTACCTGTCGGTGTTCCAGTCGCTGTTCAACACCTTGCAGCGCTTGTCGCTCGAGGGCTACCAAGTTACATTGCCAGGCAGCGTGGACGACCTGCGCAACCGCCTGCTGCACGGCAACGCCAGCCAATACGGCACGCAGGCCAATGTACTGCACGCCATCGACACCGGCCACCACGTCAAACACGAGCGCTGGTTGAACGAGATCGAAGCGCAGTGGGGCCCTGCTCCCGGCAAGCACCTGACCAATGGCCAGTCGATCTTTGTACTGGGCGCGGACTTTGGCCAGGTGGTGGTCACGGTGCAACCGGGCTTTGGGTATGAGGGCGACCCGATGCGCCTGCTGTTTGAAACAGGCTGCGCCCCCACCCACGCCTTCAGCGCTTTCTACCGCTACCTGCGCGACGACTATGCGGCCGACGCGGTGCTGCACTTTGGCACGCACGGCGCGCTCGAATTCATGCCGGGCAAACAAACCGGCCTGTCGGCCCAATGCTGGCCCGACCGCCTGATCGGCGCGCTGCCCAATGTCTACCTGTATGCCGCCAACAACCCGTCTGAAGGCGCATTGGCCAAACGCCGGGGTGCGGCCACGCTGGTGAGCTACCTCACCCCCTCGCTCACGCATTCGGGCCTCTACAAAGAACTGGTCAGCCTGCAGCAGTCCATCGAGCGTTGGCAACAAATGGGCCCCGACCAAGCCCAGGACCGCGAGAGCCTCACGACGCTGATCCGCGAGCAAGCGCAGAGCATCGACCTGGCCGTACCCACCACACAAGACAGCGATCCAACCGTCTGGATCGAGCAACTGCAAAACCAGTTGCTCGAACTCGAATACGCCCTGATCCCCGAAGGGCTGCACGTCATGGGCCAAGCCCCCACCCGCGAGCAGCGCTTGGGCACCCTCAAAGTCATGGCCGATGCCATGGGTTTGACCGCAGCCCCAAACGCCGCGTTGATGGAAG
>CANGZO010000078.1 GCA_947458305.1 Comamonadaceae bacterium | reverse complement strand
GGTGATGAAGGTGGGCCAAACTGGGAACTGAAGCTTCAAGAGCAACACGAACGCGCAGTAGCAACCGATGGACAAAATGGTGGCCAAGATGGCCACTTCCTTGACCTTGTAGGTGTCACCCGCCAAGCTCACCACAAAGGTGGTGCCAAAGATGGCCACAACCAAACCCATGGCTGGGACACCCAAACTGGGCAAACCACCGAGCAAAATGCCAAACAGCAAGTTGCCCGCGATGATGAAGAACAAGGGCTTCCATGCCCATTTGCCGATTTTGTCGCCATTGGGTGTTTTGACCACCATGGCCTTGAACATGATGTAAAAACCAATGATGGCCAATATCACGCCCAACAACATAGGGAAAAAGCCCGGGCCCATGCGTGCGCTGGTGCCAATTTTGTAACCGGTGGCACCGATGGCAAACGCACCGCCGACACAGGCATACAGCAGTCCGGAGAAAAAGTCTTTTTGACTCTTGATGATCACGATAGCGCTCCTCTGATTTGAGTTGGCGCAATTCTGCGGGAATCCAAGCCCCAAAGGGATGTGGGTTACACCTATGTCCCGGGTGTGACCAAGCCATGGTTTACCCTGATGGCCATCCAGCCTTGCAGCTGGTTTTTGGCCTGCCTCAACGGGTCAAGGGCTTGAAAACTTGAAGCCATTGGGTGGCGGGCCAGCCCCATTTGTCTTGGATCGCGCTGGCCGCTTGCGCCAGGGCATCACGGGATGGGCGGCTGGGGCTGCGCTGCGCCAAAACGATGGCATTGCCCTCTCGGGTTGGTTTGAAAGCCCAGACGGCGTCTTCGCCAAACGCTGCAGAAATTTTTTGCAGACTCTCGGCGTAACTGGACGAGCGGCCAAACAAATTGACGGTCATGCAGCCTTGGGGGCTGAGCAGTTCACGGCAATGGCGGTAAAAGTCCAAGGAGTCCAACACGGGTGCCGCAGCCTCGTCGTCGTACAAGTCCACCTGAAGTGCATCCACGGTGCCGCGCCACTCGTCTTTTTGGATTTCAAGCGACGCATCGGCCAAGACCACGCGCAAACGTTCATCGTCAGGAGGCAAGCGAAACCAGCCCCGACAGGCGTGCAGCACCCCCGGGTTCAGCTCCACAGCGGTGCAGGTCATCTTGAGTTTTTTGTAGCAAAACTTGGTGATGGTGCCCGCGCCCAAGCCCAGCTGCATGGCGTGTGCCCCCTTGACCTCGACGGCTGGGAAAAACAAAAGCCAAGCAAACATGCGCTGCACGTACTCCAACTCGATGTCGAAAGGACGGTCAAGGAACATCGAGCCCTGAATCCACTCGGTGCCCAGGTGCAGGTAACGGATGTCGCCATCCTCAGAAAAATTGACTTCGGGCAGCTCGAGGAGGGGGGCAGCGGATTTTTTTCGGGTCATAGGGCCGATGTTACAGAGGCAGCTTGGCCAACTTTGGCAAAACACGGCAGGCATTGGCCGTGGTGGTGGTGGCCAAGTCGGGCAAAGACAGCCCCCGCAAATCGGCCAGCACCCGCGCCATGCGTGGCAACTCAGCCGGGCTGTTGCGTCCTTGGGGCTTGCCCAGCGCCCGCTGCTCGGCGGTTTGGTATAGCCATTGCGGCGGGATGTCGGGCGCGTCGGTTTCCAACACCAAGGCGCTCAGGGGCAGCTCGCAGGCCAGGCGGCGCAGCTGCAAAGAGCGCTCGTAGGTCAGCGTGCCGCCAAAGCCCAACGTAAAACCCATGTCGACAAAGGCCTGCGCCTGCTGGTTGCTGCCGTTGAAGGCGTGCGCAATGCCTGAAGAGATGCGGCACTGGCGCAAGCCTTTGAGCAAGAGGTCCGCCGAGCGCCGTACATGCAAGATCACGGGCAGGCCATGCTTTTGCGCGAGCTTCAGTTGCGCGGTGTAAAAAAACCATTGCCGCTCCCGCATCTCGGGGGTGCACAGTTCGGGCACAAAAAAGTCCAACCCGATCTCGCCCACGGCCACCAGGCGCGGGTCCTCTTGGCGCTCGGTCAATGCGCGGTCCAGCGCCAGCAAGTCAGTTTCTTGCGCTTGCGGCACATACAGAGGGTGAATGCCCAGGGCGTAGGCATCGCCATGCCGTTCGGCCAGCTGCGCCACATCATCCCAGTGCGCACGATGTACTGCCGGGATCACGCAGCGCGTGACGCCAGCAATGCGGGCCGCTTCGCGCACCACGTCGCGGTCGGCATCAAACTCGGCCGCGTCCAGGTGGCAGTGCGTGTCGATCCACATCGCGCGTCAAACCGATCAAACAGGCGCTTGCAACACGCCCTTGACCAAATGCAATTGCCGGTCGCAGCGAGCTGCCAAGGCTTGGTCGTGTGTGACCACCACAAAGGCGGTGCCGCGCTCGCGGGCCAGTTGCAGCATCAGCGCAAACACACCGTCGGCGGTTTCGCGGTCCAGGTTGCCTGTGGGCTCGTCGGCCAGCACACAGGCCGGGTCGTTCACCAAGGCGCGGGCCAGCGCCACACGCTGGCGCTCGCCGCCCGACAACTCGGCAGGGCGGTGGTGCAATCGCTCGCCCAGGCCCACACGCTGCAGCCACTGCGTGGCCACGGCGGCCGCTTCGACGCGGTCTTGCCTGCGAATCCAAAGCGGCATGGCCACGTTGTCCAAAGCGCTGAACTCGGGCAGCAGGTGGTGGAACTGGTAAACAAAACCCAAATACCGGTTGCGCCACTGGCCTTGCTCGGCCGCGCTCAGGGCCGACAGCAACTGGCCCTTCAATTGCACCGAGCCTTGGGTGGGCGCATCCAGCCCGCCCAGCAAATGCAGCAAGGTGCTTTTGCCCGAGCCCGAAGCGCCCACGATGGCCAAGGTCTCACCGGCTTGCACCTGCAGGTCCACGCCTTGCAACACGGTCACATCCAGGCGCCCTTCGGTGAAGCGCTTGGTCAGGCCCTGGGCCTGCAGCACTGTGCCCACGCTTTTCGTGTCATTCATAGCGCAGCGCCTCCGCCGGGTTGACCTGGCTGGCACGCCAGCTGGGGTAGAGCGTGGCCACAAAAGCCAATACCAAAGAAATGATGGCCACAGGCAGGATGTCGCTGGCCAGGGGCTCACTGGGCATGCGGCTGATCAGATAAATGTCACGCGGCAAAAAGCTGGCGTTGAAGAGTGTCTCCAGCGCGGGCACGATCACGTCGATGTTGAAGGCCACCAGCAGCCCCAAGCCCAAGCCACTGATCGTGCCGATCACCCCCACCGTCGCGCCCTGCACCACAAAAATGCCCATGATGCTGCGCGGGCTAGCCCCCAGCGTGCGCAAGATCGCGATGTCGGCGCGTTTGTCGGTCACCGTCATCACCAGCGTGCTGACCAAATTGAAAGCCGCCACCGCCACGATGAGCGTGAGGATGATGAACATCATGCGTTTTTCGACCTGCACAGCGGCAAACCAGGTTTTGTTTTGTTGTGTCCAGTCGCGCACAAAAAAGCCTGGCCCCAAATCCAGCTGCAGGTCCCTGGCCACTTCACGCGCTTGATGAAGGTCTCGCAATTTCAGGCGCACGCCGCTCGGGCCTTCCAAGCGGAACATGCGCACGGCGTCATCCACGTGCATCAGCGCCAACGCCGAGTCGTATTCGTAGTGGCCGGACGAAAACGTGCCCACCACGCCCATTTGTTTCATGCGCGGCACCACGCCCGCAGGCGTGACCTGGCCAGACGGCGACACCAGGGTCACCGGGTCGCCGTTTTGCAGACCCAGGTTGTTGGCCAAATCGCGGCCCAGCACCAGGCTGAATTCCCCTGACACCAAGCGCCCCAGCACGCCCGCTTGGGTGTCTTGTGACAGGTCGCTGACCTCAGGCTCACGTGCCGGGTCGATGCCGCGCACCAGCACACCCTTCATGTCCTCGCCCCGCGCCAGCAAGGCCTGGGCGGTGACAAAGGGTGCAGCACCCAACACCTGGGGATGCGCTTTCAGGCGGAACAACAAGCTAGGCATGTCGGCCACAGCCGCTGAATCCACCGCGTAAACCTCGATGTGCGAGACCACCCCCAGCATGCGGTCGCGTACTTCTTTTTGGAAGCCGTTCATCACGCTCAGCACGATGATGAGCGCCGCCACGCCCAGGCCAATGCCCATCATGGACACCCCAGAGATGAAAGAAATGAAGCCATTGCGACGCGTGGCGCGGCCTGCGCGCGTGTAGCGCCAGCCCAGCACCAGCTCGTAAGGGATGTTTTTGAAAAAAGCCATAAGCCGCTATTGTGCCGCGCCCCTACTGGGCCTGCGACAATCCAGCCCCATGCACCTGATCATTCCCTACGCGGCCAGCCATCACTTGAGCGAACCCGAAGCCTGGGCGGGTCTGCGATTGCCAAATTTGCAAACGCTGCTGAGCCTTTTGCAGCGCCAGCAAGTCTGGCAAGACACCGACCCCACCCCTTTGCACCTGCCACACGAACGCCTGCAGGCCCAAGCCCTGGGCTGGTCCCTTGAAGCAACCCACCTTCCCTGGGCTGCCTGGCACAGGGCTCAACAAGGCCAACCCAGCCAAGCACCCCAAGCCTGGATGACGCCCTGCCACTGGCAAATCGGCATGGACCAAGTGGTGATGGCCGATCCAGAGCATTTGCAACTGTCGGACGAAGAATCCCAACAACTGCTGCAGGCCATGCAAGCGTTTTTGCTCGAAGACGGCTTGCATGTGACTTGGCACAGCGCTTTGCAATGGCACGTTCAGGGCGATATGTTGACCGATCTGCCCACCGTTTCTCTGGACCGGGTGATCGGTCAGAACGTGAAGCACTGGATGCCAGACCATCCGGCCACAAGGCCGTTTCAGCGCCTGCAAAGCGAGATGCAGATGCTGCTCTACAACCACCCGGTGAACGACGCCCGCGAGGCCCGCAGACAACACACCGTGAACGCCTTTTGGTTGCATGGCGCGGGCAGCTTGCCTTCAGACACATCGACCCCGGAACCCATGCTGACCGTGTCCGATGGCTTGCGCCAAAGTGCCTTGCGAGGCGATCTGCAGTCCTGGCGACAAGCTTGGCAGCAACTCGACGCCACGTTGCTGGCCGACTTGTTGGCGCACTTCAAGGCCACCGGCCAAGTCACCCTCAGCCTGTGCAGCGAACACACAGCCCACACCTACACCGCCGCGCCTGCAGCCTGGCATCAGCGGATCACGCGACTGTTCAAAAAAGCTTCACCAGCAGCGGCACTCCAAGCCCTCATCACAAACTGATCACCCCATGAATTTGCTCACCCGAGATGTGCCCCCCCGCAGTGCCTGGGCGCTGGAACAAGCGGGCATCCACCCGCTGCTGGCCCGCCTGTACGCCGCCCGCGGCGTGCTGTCCAAAGACGAACTCGACGACGCGCTGAACCTGCTGCTGCCCCCGGCCGGCATGCTCGGCACCTTGGAGGCGGCCCAGCTGCTGGCCGACGCCATCGCGCAAAACAAGCGCCTGTGCATCGTGGCCGATTACGACTGCGACGGCGCAACCGCCTGCGCCGTGGGTGTGCGCGGCCTGCGCATGCTGGGCGCACACAACGTGAGCTACTTGGTGCCCGACCGCGTGGTCGACGGCTACGGCCTCACCCCCCCCATTGCCGAGCGGGTGCACGCGCAAGGCGCCGACGTGTTGATCACCGTGGACAACGGCATCGCCAGCGTGGCGGGCGTGCAAGCGGCGCAAGCCCTGGGCCTGCAGGTGCTGGTGACCGACCACCACCTGCCCGGCAGCGAACTGCCCACCGCCGAAGTCATCGTCAACCCCAACCAGCCCGGTTGCGACTTTGCCAGCAAATCGATTGCGGGTGTGGGGGTGATGTTTTACGTGCTGCTGGCCCTGCGGGCCGAACTGCGCCAGCGGGGTGTGTTTGATGCCAGCAACCAGCCGCGCCTCGACGCCTTGCTGCCCTTGGTGGCACTGGGCACGGTGGCCGATGTGGTCAAGCTCGACGCCAACAACCGCCGCCTGGTGGCGCAAGGTCTGCGCCGCGTGCGTGCGGGTGCCCTGCCCCCGGGCATGTTGGCGCTGATGCGGGCCGCCAGCCGCGAGACGGCCAAGGCCACCACTTTTGACTTTGGTTTTGCCCTGGGCCCGCGCATCAACGCGGCAGGCCGATTGGCCGACATGACGCTGGGGATCGAGTGCCTGTTGACCGACGACGCAGGCCGCGCCGACGAGCTGGCCAAACAGCTGGACGCGATCAACCGCGAACGCCGCGTGATCGAGGGCGACATGCGCGAGATGGCGATGGAGATGGCCGAGTCTTTGTTTGACGAAGGCGACGAGCCGCCCCCGGCCATTTGCGTGTTCGACCCAGACTTTCACGAAGGCGTGGTGGGCATCGTGGCATCGCGCATCAAGGACAAGCTACACCGCCCCACTTTTGTTTTTGCGGCCAGCAGCGCGCCTGGCAAAGAGCATGAACTCAAAGGCTCGGGCCGCTCGATTGCGGGTTTTCATTTGCGCGATGCGCTCGATCTGGTGGCCAAACGCGCCCCGGGCGTGCTGCTGCGCTTTGGCGGCCACGCCATGGCGGCGGGCTGCACGATTGCCGAAGAGCACCTGGATGTGTTTGAAGAAACACTGAACCAAGTGGCCATGGAATGGCTGGATGCCGCCACGCTGCAACGCCGCTTGGAAACCGATGGGCCTCTGCCCGCCGAATACCGCCGGGTGGACTTGGTGGACATGTTGCACCACGAGGTCTGGGGCCAGGGCTTTGCACCGCCCGTGTTTTGCGAAGAGATCGAGATCGTGTCACAGCGCTTGGTGGGTGAGAAACATCTGTCGCTCAAAATGAAGCACCAGGGCCAGCCGGTGGATGGCATCTGGTTTGGCCGCACCGAGCCCTTGCCCGCACGCGTCAAGCTGGCCTACCGACTGGACGCCGATGAATGGCAGGGGCAAAAGCGGGTGCGCTTTCTGGTGGAAGGCGCCGAGTTTTGAATTTGTAGGAGCCCACCCCTGTGGGCGAAATCTTCGGGGCGTGACCCATGCCCATCGCCCACGGGGTGGGCTCCCACAAGGGGTCTCTCAATGCTTGGTGGCCACTTTCCCCTGCAAGGCGTTGAGTACCGGGGCCGACACCAGGCCTGACACATCACCGCCTAGCTTGGCAATCTCGCGCACCAAGGTGCTGCTGATGTGCTGCACATGGGCGCTCGTGTGCAGGAACACCGTGTCGATCTCAGGGGCCAAGTGGCGGTTCATGCCCGACATTTGCGTTTCGTAGTCGTAATCGGTCACCGAGCGCAGGCCGCGCACGATCACTTGGGCGTTTTGTGAACGCACAAACTCAACGATCAGGCCATCAAACGGCAGGGCCTTCACATTCGGGCAATCGGCCAGCGCGGCTTGGGCCAAGGCCACGCGCTCGTCCAGGCTGAACAGGGTTTTTTTGTGATGTGCCACGGCCACAGCGATGATGACCTGGTCAAACATTTGCGCAGCGCGGCGGATGGCGTCTTCATGCCCCAAAGTCAGAGGGTCAAAGGTACCCGAATACACAGCAGTTACAGCGGTGTTGGCAGATTGGCTCATGGCGTGTCTCCTTCAGCAGGGATGGCAATAGAGGTGGTAGCAGATTCAGGGGTGACCCGTTGCAACAAATGCGCATGCACCGCACCCGCTTTGAGGTGGCGCTCGCAGTGCAAGCCCAAAGCCCCCAGCGCGTCGGCTGGCCAGGCCACTGGCGCTTCCAGGTAAATCCAGCCGCCCACGGGCACGGCCCGGGTGGCGGCCTTCAGGGCCGGTTCAAACCAGGGGCCGTCAAATGGCGGATCGATGAAGACGAGGTCCACGCTGCCCGCAGGTATTCGGCCCAAGGCGCTCACCGCATCGCCGCGCTGCACGCTCACCATGCTGGCTTTGAGGCGGGTGGCGTTGTCTTGCAAATCGCGCACCAGCACAGCGTCTTGCTCGACCATCAGCACATGCGCCGCACCACGCGATGCAGCCTCCAGACCCAGCACGCCGGTGCCCGCAAACGCGTCCACGCAGCGCCAGCCCGTCAGGTCTTGACCCAGCCAGTTGAACAGGGTTTCGCGCACCCGGTCGGGTGTGGGCCGCAAGCCGGGTTTGTCCAGCACCTTCAGGCGCGTGCGCCGCCACTGCCCGCCGATGATGCGGATCTCGTGCGAGGACGGGCCCTTGGGCACCGGGTTTTTGGGCTTTTTAGATGCGGCGTAGCGGGCAGCGTTGTCTTTCGATGCGCGCTTGGAAGGGGATAAAGGCATAGTTTGCAAGTGTAAAGGCCATCGCGTTCATCGATGTGCGGGTTGGTCCATCCAGATCAACACGCTGTTCGGCACACCAGCAAAAAAACCAGCATGAAGCTGGTTTTTTGGAAGCCTTGCGGCAGGCCAAGGCTTGGTCGTTCAGCTCACTTCATGGGAGAGACTTTGGCGTCTGCCTTGACTGCGGAAGCGTGGCCCATGTTCGCTGCTTTGGCCGCTTTCTTTTCTGGTTTGTCAACCTCTTTCTTCTCAGCTTTGGCTTTTGCAGTCGCCTTTACATCCGCTTTTGCTTCGGCTTTTGCATCGGCCTTGACGTCCTTGGTTTCAACCTTGGCCGGAGCAGCCAATGCAGCGGGTTTCGTGGCCACAACAGGCGCAACAGCAGGGGCTTGGGCAAATGCACCGACAGCAAAAAAACCGGCAACGAGGGTAGCGAGAAGCTTGTTCATGAAAGATTTCCTTGGTTCAGGTTTTCAGTCCAACACCTTGTTGAACTTAAACCTACAACGCGCCCCGATGGCGGGTTGATGACCTCAAGGAAAGCTCAGTTGTAACGCCATGTGTATGGCCTTGGCCTTGCAAAGGCCGGATTGAATTCGCACAGGGTCGTCAACGTCGGAATATTTTGGCTACGCAAACTCAGCACAGATCTTGAAGGCGAAAAAACCGCCTTATGGCAGCCTTGGGCTTGCCCCCACCACCACAGTGACCATGCGCTCGGGCTGCAACACCCTGGCCATGGCGCGTTGAATATCGGCGGCGGTCACGCGCTCAATTTGCCGCGTCCAACCGCTCAGGTAATCGAGCGGCAAACGGTTCCAAGCGATGTTGGCCACGTTGTCCAGCAACTTGCGGTTGCTGTCGATGCGCAGTGCAAACCCCCCCACCAAATTGGACTTGGCCGCCAGCAACTCAGCTTCGGTGGGGCCTTCACGCACAAAGCCTTGGACCACCTCTTTGGCGACCGCGACAGCCTGCTCAGCTTGGTCAGGTCGTGTCTGCAAACCTACCGTGAAAGCGCCCGCATGCAGGCCCGGAGAAAAGGCGCTGTAGACGCTGTAGCTCAGGCCACGCTTTTCACGCACCTGCTCGGTCAGGCGCGACACAAAGCCGCCGCCACCCAAAATGTGGTTGCCCACCAGCAGGGGGAAAAAGTCAGGGTCAGAGCGCTTGTAGCCCGGCTGGCCCATCAACACATGGGCCTGGGCCGAGTCGAATGGGAGGTTCAGGTTTTGTGCGGCCGTCAAAGGTGCCACTTCAGGCACAGGCGGCAAACTCTGACAGCCTGCATCGCGGGGCCACTGCGCCAAGAGGCGTTGCACCAAGGCATCGGCCTGCGCCCGGGTCAAAGCCCCCACCACGCTCACCGTGGCACGGCAAGCGCGCAAACTCTGCGCGTGCAGTTGGTGCAAATCTTGCACACCAATGCGTGAGAGGGTCTCTGGTGTGGTGCGCTGGCCATAGGGGTGCGTGCCGAAAACAGCTTGGGCAAATCGGTGCTGCACGACGGTGCCCGGTTTGGTCAAGGATTCACGGATGGCCGCGCTGAAGCGCTCACGGTCG
>CANGZO010000077.1 GCA_947458305.1 Comamonadaceae bacterium | reverse complement strand
TCCGAGGCGAGATTTATGGCCGATAAAAAAGGCGCCAGCACTGAAAAAAACCTGTTCTGCTCTTTTTGCGGCAAAAGCCAGCACGAAGTCAAAAAGTTGATCGCAGGGCCATCGGTTTTCATCTGCGATGAGTGCATCGATTTGTGCAACGACATCGTGCGCGATGAGTTGGCCACCACCACAGCGGCTGCAGGCGCCAAAGAAGGTCTGCCCACACCCCTGGACATCAAAACCAACCTCGACAACTACGTGATCGGCCAAGAAAAAGCCAAGCGCAGCCTGGCGGTGGCGGTGTACAACCACTACAAGCGCCTTAAGCACAAAGAAGGGGCCAAGAAAGACGAGGTGGAGCTGGCCAAAAGCAATATTTTGTTGATTGGCCCCACAGGCTCAGGCAAAACCTTGTTGGCCCAGACCATGGCCCGCATGCTGGATGTTCCTTTCGTGATGGCTGACGCGACCACCTTGACCGAAGCCGGTTATGTGGGTGAGGACGTGGAAAACATCGTGGCCAAGCTGCTGCAGACCTGCAATTACGACGTCGAACGTGCCCAGCGCGGCATTGTTTACATCGACGAAATCGACAAAATTACTCGCAAGTCGGACAACCCCTCCATCACCCGCGACGTGTCGGGCGAAGGCGTGCAGCAGGCTTTGCTCAAGCTGGTCGAAGGCACCATGGCCAGCGTGCCCCCGCAAGGCGGGCGCAAGCACCCCAACCAAGATTTCTTGCAAATCGACACCACCAACATCCTGTTCATTTGTGGTGGTGCGTTCGCAGGTCTCGAAAAAGTCATTGAAAACCGCACCGAATCGGGTGGCATTGGCTTCGGCGCGACCGTCAAGAGCAAGAAGCAACGTTCGCTCACGGACGTGTTCAACGAAGTCGAACCCGAAGACCTGATCAAGTTCGGCTTGATCCCCGAGTTGGTGGGCCGTTTGCCGGTGGTGGCTACTTTGGCCGAATTGAGCGAAGAAGCTTTGGTGCAAATCCTGACGGAACCCAAAAACGCGGTCGTCAAGCAGTTCACCAAACTTTTGGCCATGGAGGGCGTCGAGCTTGAAGTGCGGCCTAACGCACTCACCGCCATGGCCCGCAAGGCCTTGGCCCGCAAGACGGGCGCCCGTGGCCTGCGTTCCATCATGGAGCAGGCCCTGATTGACACCATGTTTGAATTGCCCAATCAAGCCAATGTCGAGAAAGTCGTGGTGGACGAGTCGGTCATCGATGACCACAAGCCACCACTGCTGGTTTACCGCGAGTCGGCCAAACAAGCTTGACCTCCATGAGAAGTACCCTGATTCATACCCTTCACGTTCTTGGGTTGAAATCTCGGGTACAGCATCCATGTGCAGTTGAATTGACCTGAGGACACACCATGTCTGGACACACACCCTTGCCGCCCACCCTGATTGAACTGCCCATGTTGCCCTTGCGCGATGTGGTCGTGTTCCCTCACATGGTGATTCCCTTGTTTGTCGGGCGCCCCAAAAGCATCAAGGCCCTGGAGTCGGCCATGGCGGCAGAACGTCGCATCATGCTGGTGGCTCAAAAAACCGCGGCCAAGGACGAACCAGGCGTCGAGGACATGTTTGACGTGGGCTGTGTTTCTACCATCTTGCAGATGCTGAAGCTGCCGGATGGCACGGTGAAAGTGTTGGTTGAAGGCCAGCAGCGTGCGCTCGTCAAGTCCATCGTGGAGGGAGAGGTTCATTTTGTGGCCTCTGTCACGCCTGTAGATCCCTTGTCTGAGCAGTCAGATGCCAGCAGTGAAATAGAAGCTTTGCGCCGCGCCGTGATGCAACAGTTTGACCAGTACGTCAAACTCAACAAAAAAATCCCGCCAGAGATCCTGACGTCGATCTCCAGCATCGACGACCCAGGTCGTTTGGCAGACACCATCGCGGCCCACTTGCCGCTCAAGTTGGAGAACAAGCAGCAGGTCCTCGACCTTGCCAACATCAAATCGCGTCTGGAAAACCTGTTTGCCCAGTTGGAGCACGAAGTTGACATCCTGAATGTGGACAAGCGCATCCGTGGCCGCGTCAAGCGCCAGATGGAAAAGAACCAGCGCGACTTCTACCTCAACGAGCAGGTCAAGGCCATCCAGAAAGAGCTGGGTGACGGCGAAGAGGGCGCTGACATCGAGGAAATCGAAAAGAAGATCAAGACCGCCAAGATGTCGGTTGAGGCCCGTAAAAAGGCCGAGGGCGAACTCAAGAAGCTCAAACTTATGTCACCGATGTCGGCTGAGGCATCCGTGGTCCGCAACTACTTGGACGTGCTCATTGGCTTGCCTTGGGGCAAAAAGACCAAGCTCAAGCACGATCTGGCCAACGCCGAAGACGTGCTCAACCAAGACCATTTCGGTTTGGACAAAGTCAAAGACCGCATCTTGGAATACCTCGCGGTGCAACAGCGTGTGGACAAGGTCAAAGCCCCTATCCTGTGCTTGGTGGGGCCACCCGGCGTGGGCAAGACCTCGCTGGGCCAGTCGATCGCCAAGGCCACCGGGCGCAAATACGTGCGCATGGCGCTGGGCGGCATGCGTGACGAGGCCGAGATCCGCGGTCATCGCCGCACCTACATTGGCGCTTTGCCCGGCAAGGTGCTGCAAAACCTGAACAAGGTGGGGACCAAAAACCCCTTGTTTTTGTTGGATGAAATCGACAAACTGGGTACGGACTTCCGGGGCGATCCCTCCAGTGCTTTGCTGGAGGTGCTGGACCCGGAGCAAAACCACACCTTCGGTGACCATTACGTTGAGGTCGACTTTGACCTGAGCGATGTGATGTTCGTGGCCACCTCCAACTCGATGAACATTCCATCGGCCTTGTTGGACCGGATGGAAGTGATTCGCTTGTCCGGGTACACCGAAGACGAAAAAACCAGCATCGCCATGAAGTATTTGCTGCCCAAGCAAATGACCAACAACGGCGTGAAAGAGTCCGAGCTGCAGGTCACGGAAGCCGCCGTGCGCGATGTGGTGCGTTACTACACACGCGAGGCGGGTGTGCGATCGCTCGAGCGCGAGTTGGGCAAAATCTGCCGAAAAGTCGTCAAGGCTTTGCTGCTCAAGCAAATGACGCCGCAAGTGGTGGTCAACGAGAACAACTTGAACGATTTTTTGGGTGTTCGCAAGTACACCTACGGCCGCGCAGAGCAAAAAAGCCAAGTGGGTCAAGTGGTCGGTTTGGCTTGGACCGAGGTGGGAGGAGACTTGTTGACCATTGAGGCCGCCTTGATGCCCGGCAAAGGCGTCATCACCCGCACCGGCTCGCTGGGCGATGTGATGAAAGAGTCGGTCGAAGCAGCCCGAACCGTGGTGCGCAGCCGCTCACGCTTTTTGGGCATCAAAGACGAAATCTTTGAGAAGAAAGACCTGCACATCCACGTGCCCGATGGCGCAACCCCCAAAGATGGACCGAGTGCGGGTGCCGCGATGACCACGGCCATGGTGTCGGCCATGACGGGCATTCCGGTGCGCGCCGATGTGGCCATGACCGGTGAGATCACTTTGCGCGGTGAGGTCACCGCCATTGGCGGATTGAAAGAAAAACTTTTGGCTGCGTTGCGTGGGGGCATCAAGACCGTGTTGATTCCAGAGGACAACTTGAAGGACCTGCAAGACATTCCTGAGAATGTCAAAAATGGTCTCGAGATCGTGCCTGTCAAGTGGATCGATCAGGTTTTGGAGGTGGCCCTTGAAGGCAAGCCTGTACCCTTGAGTGACGAAGAAGTGGCTGCAGCCGCATTGACTGCGGTGCCTGCAACGGCCAAATCTGAAGCCGTCAAACATTGATGCAAATTTTTCAGGCGGGCCTCAAACTCAGCCTGAAACTGCATTACAATTTGACCATTCCAGAGAACGAAGCATACAATGCCGAGTTACCTGAAATACGCGGGAATAGCTCAGTTGGTAGAGCGCAACCTTGCCAAGGTTGAGGTCGCGAGTTCGAGCCTCGTTTCCCGCTCCAAACACCGAAAGATCGACACAGTCTTTCAAACAAAAAAGGAAGCCTAGGCTTCCTTTTTTGTTTTCAGATCGGCCCAGACCCGCCCATCAATTGACCATGACCAATTTGCCCTTGACGCTGCGCGAGCCCATCAAAGCGTAAGCCGCTTTGAGTTCGCTCATGGGCAGGGTGCGGTCAAGCACGGGTTTGATTTTTCCTAGTCCGTACCACTGAGCCAGTTCACCCATCATCTTGGCATTCGCTTGGGGTTCGCGTTTGGCAAAGTCACCCCAAAAAACGCCCACCAACGATGCGCCTTTGAGCAGGGGCAGGTTTAAGGGCAGCGAGGGAATAGGGCCACCGGCAAAACCCACCACCAAATAACGGCCACGCCAAGCGATGGATCTGAAGGCGGGTTCGGCCAAATCGCCTCCAACCGGGTCGTAAACCACATCGGGACCTTTGCCTTCGGTCAAGCTCTTGAGGGCTTCACGCAGGTTTTCACGGGTGTAATTGATGGTGGCGTCCGCACCGAGCGTGGTGCACAAAGCACATTTTTCGTCGGTGGAGGCCGCTGCAATGACTTTGGCGCCCATGGCCTTGGCGATCTGGATGGCGGCCGTGCCAACGCCGCCGGCTGCGCCCAACACCAGAACGGTCTCTCCGGCTTTCAGGGCAGCCCTGTCGACCAATGCGTGGTGCGAGGTGGCGTAAGTCATGATGAAGGCCGCGCCATCGGTAGCTGGAAAACCCGCTGGCAGAGGCATGCACAATTTGGCTGGAGCGAGGGTGTGGGTGCCGAAGCCTCCTGTGCCGGACAGACACGCCACGCTTTGGCCCACTTGGAGGTGCGTCACGCCTTCGCCCACATCCTGAATGGTCCCGGCATATTCGGAGCCTGGCACGAAAGGCAGTTCGGGCTTCATCTGGTATTTGTTTTGGACGATGAGCAAGTCAGGAAAATTCAGACTGGCCGCTTCGATTCGAATGAGCACTTGACCAGGGCCGGGTGTGGGTGTGGGCAGTTCTTTCCAAGTGAGGGCATCAACGCCCGTGGGGTTCTCGCAAAGCCAAGCGTGCATGTCTTTTCTCCAAAGCTTTTCAATGAAATCAAACTTCCATCTTAGTCAGCACGGACGTCCGATTCATGTCCCGGCAGCGACCACTTGATGCGTTGGGTGGTCGCGTTGGCTTGCCGCCCCCAAAACGGTCATCGTCCTACAATGGCCGATTGATCAAAAACTGACCATGAAAATCCTGATTTCTAATGACGATGGCTTTCGGGCCGAGGGCATCGTGGCCTTGCATGCGGCACTCCAAGACATCGCCGACGTCGAGGTGGTGGCCCCAGAGCACAACAACAGCGCCAAATCAAATGCGCTGACGCTGCACACCCCCTTGTACGTGAACCGCGCAGACAACGGTTTTCGCTATGTCAATGGCACGCCGGCCGATTGCGTGCACATCGCATTGACGGGCTTGTTGGGTTATCGCCCGGATTTTGTGATTTCGGGGATCAACAACGGCGCCAACATGGGTGATGACACTTTGTACTCGGGCACGGTCGGCGCCGCCATGGAGGGTTTTTTGTTTGGTATTCCGGCCATTGCGGTGTCCCAAATCGACAAAGGATGGGCGCACCTGGATGGCGCGGCCAACACGGTCAAACGGATGGTCCAGCAAATGATCCAGCAAGACCTGATCGGCAATCGCCCTTGGTTGTTGAATGTGAACATTCCCAATTTGCCAGAGTCGCAGATCAAAGCGCCCAAGGTTTGTCGTTTGGGCCGCCGTCATGCGGCAGAGCCGGTCATCACCCAAGTTGATCCTAGGGGTCAGACCATGTACTGGATCGGCGCAGCGGGTGCCGCCATGGATGACAGTGTGGGCACCGATTTTCACGCGGCAGACCAGGGGCATGTGGTGGTCACGCCTTTGAAAGTGGACTTGACCGAACACGACCACCTTCAAGCCTGGAGTCAAACTTGCAGTCGCCTTTGGCAACAGGACGGTCAATGAAGCCCAGGCCCAGTTTTCCTGCCAATTTGAATGGTTCGGGCGTGAAGCCCAAAACTGGCTTGGGCAGACCTGTACCTCAGTCGCTCTCGGTTTCACCTTCCAAGAGCACCGCTGCACTTCGCTCACCGCCTGTCTCGATGGGCTTGGGCTTGGATTCGAGCGCTATCAGGGCTCAGATGGTGGCCAAATTGGCAGCGCAAGGTGTGCAAGATTCGCTTGTTTTGCAAGCCATGGGTCGGGTGGAGCGACACCGTTTTGTGGAATCGGCATTGGCTGGGCAGGCCTACGAGGACACCAGTTTGCCGATTGGTTTTGAACAAACCATCTCCAAGCCCAATGTGGTGGCCCGCATGATTGAGTTGCTGCGCCAGGATGCACAAGGCCAATTGGGCCGAATCTTGGAGATCGGCACCGGCTGTGGTTATCAGGCCGCGGTCCTTAGCCATGTGGCGACCGAGGTTTACAGCATTGAACGTTTGCGCGGCTTGCATGAAAAAGCCAAAAAGAATCTGCTCCCGTTTCGTTTGCCCAATGTGCACCTGATTTTTGGGGATGGCATGCTCGGCTTTCCCAAGGGGGCACCTTACGCTGGCATCATTTCAGCTGCCGGAGGAGAGAATGTGCCTCAGGCCTGGTTGGATCAGTTGGCCACAGGGGGCCGTTTGGTCGCGCCGACGGTCACCACTTCAGGCCAACAAGCCCTGGTGGTGATTCACAAAACCAGTCAAGGTTTCGACCGACAGGTTTTAGAGGCGGTTCACTTTGTGCCTCTAAAATCGGGCATTGCTTGAAAGATTGAACTCGGATGATTTTTAGTCATGTTTCCCGTTTCTGGCTCGGTGCTATGGCTTTGGCACTTTTGGCGGGTTGCAACACGCCGCCCAGAGTGCCCGCGCCAGTGGAAAGCCGCAATGTGGGCGGTCGGACGGCAACGCCTGCTCCAGCTCCTGTTGCTGCGCCTGCGCCCGATGTTTCGGCGGTGAGTCCTTCCGCCAAAGTGATGCCCGGTGCGGAAAATGCGGGCAAGCCTGGTTTTTACACTGTCCAACGTGGCGATACTTTGACACGCATTGCCCTCGATCACGGTCAGTCTTGGCGCGATGTGGCCTCATGGAACAATTTGTCCAATGCGAATTTGATCGAGGTGGGTCAAGTGTTGCGTGTGGCTCCCCCTAACGCCATCACCGAGTCCAGCGGCGTCGTCGTCCAACCCATGGGTCCTGTGACTCAAGCAGCGCCCAAGCCATTGCCCCAAGCTCAAACGCCCCCCACACAAGCTGCACCTGATCAAGGTTTTGCTTTTTCTTGGCCAGCCAACGGTCAAGTCATTGGCAACTTTGACGAGGTGAAAAACAAAGGCCTGGACATCGCGGGCCAAGCGGGCGATCCGATCTTGGCAGCTGCCGATGGTCAAGTGGTTTATGCCGGTGCGGGTTTGCGTGGTTATGGCAACCTGATCATCTTGAAGCACAACAACACCTTCCTGACTGCTTATGCGCACAACCAGACACTGCTCGTCAAAGAAGACCAACAGGTCCGCAAAGGTCAAAAGATCGCCGAGATGGGCAAAACCGATGCAGACCGCGTCAAGCTGCATTTTGAAATTCGGCGTCAGGGCAAACCCGTCGATCCTGCCAAGTTTTTGCCAGCCCGTTGACTTGGTTCGAGACAGCAGAGCCGGTGCATGACAAAAGCGTAAAAATCCATTGAGCAGCACCATAGCCTTTTGATTTTTTTGTCGCTCATCCTGAGACAATCGGGGGATGAGCGAATCAGACATTTCCCTATCCCAAGCCCACGCCGACGACTCCAGCCACTCCAGCGATGACCTGCCTGCAGGCTTTTTGCGTGTGGGGTCTTTGGACATGGATGCCCAAGGCATTGCACGCCGACCTGATGGCAAGGTGGTTTTCATCGAGGGCGCTTTGCCCTTTGAGATTGTCTCGGTCAACGTGCACCGCAAGAAAAACAACTGGGAGCAGGGCACCGTCACCGAGATTCACCATGAATCATCCCAGCGCGTGCGCCCAGGGTGCCCCAATTTTGGTTTGCACCAAGGCGCTTGTGGCGGCTGCAAGATGCAGCACTTGGAGGCCTCAGCCCAAGTTGCGGTCAAGCAGCGCGTGCTCGAGGACAACCTTTGGCATCTGGGCAAGGTCAAGGCCGAAACCCTGTTGCGCCCGATCGAGGGGCCGACTTGGGGCTATCGTTACCGTGCCCGACTGTCGGTGCGCTATGTGATCAAAAAGGGTGAGGTGCTGATTGGCTTTCATGAGCGTAAGAGTCGCTACATCGCCGACATGAAGGTGTGCCCCGTGTTACCGCCGCATGTCAGCGCCATGCTCATGCCCTTGCGTGCGCTGATTGCCCAAATGGATGCGCGCGAGACACTGCCGCAGATCGAGTTGGCTTGCGGTGACGAGGTCACAGCATTGGTGTTACGCCACCTGGAGCCCTTGAGCGATGGCGACAAAGCTTTGCTGCGCGCTTTTGCCGCTCAACAACAAGTGCAGTGGTGGTTGCAGCCCAAAGGGCCCGACACGGTGCATTTGCTGGACGAGGGTGGGGCGCAACTGGATTACGGCTTGCCCGACTTTGGCATCACCATGCCGTTTCGGCCTACCGACTTCACCCAGGTCAACCCCTTCATCAACCGCGTGCTGGTGGCGAGAGCGCTGCGCTTGCTGCAAGCCAAAAAGACCGAGCGCGTGATCGACTGGTTTTGTGGACTGGGCAATTTCACCCTCCCCATTGCCACCCAAGCGGCGCAGGTGTTGGGTATTGAGGGGGCCGAAACCCTGGTGGCCCGATCGCGTGAGAACTACACGGCCAACCAGGCCATGCGCCCAGCCGGTCAGGCTATGGCTCCCACGGAGTTTGTGGCGCGCAACTTGTTTGACATGACGCCTGCGATGCTGGTGGCCGATGGCACGGCTGACAAATGGTTGGTCGACCCTCCTCGCGAGGGCGCTTTTGCTCTGGCCAAGGCGCTGGCTGAGTTGAACGAAAACCATGAATTGCGGCAAGGCTGGACGCCACCCAAGCGCATTGTGTATGTGAGTTGCAACCCTGCCACATTGGCACGCGATGCGGGTTTACTGGTGCACCGCGCCGGTTACCGCTGCGTGAGCGCTGGTGTGGTCAATATGTTCGCTCACACCGCGCATGTCGAGAGCATGGCGGTCTTTGAATTGGCATGATCTGAACGCGCTACCGGATGGGCAGCCCCTTTGGACAAGGGGCGGACACAAAAAAGGCTCCCGAGGGAGCCTTTGTTTTGAGGGCAGGTACGGGGTTCAGTCGCGCTCGCCGCCCATGATGCCCAACAGAGCCAACAAGCTTTGGAAGATGTTGAACACGCTGAGGTACAGGGCCAAAGTGGCGCTGATGTAGTTGGTCTCGCCGCCATCCAGGATGCGCTTGAGGTCATACAACAAGAAGGCACTGAAGATACCAATGGCCAAGGTAGAGAGGACCAGCATGCCTGCGGTGGACCCGACAAACACGTTGATGATGCCGCCCACCATCAGGACCATGGCCCCAACAAACAGCCATTTGCCCATACCCGACAAGTCGCGCTTGATGACGCTGGCCAGGCTGGCCATGACAAAGAACACGCCTGCAGTGCCTGCAAAAGCGGTCATGACCAGGTCAGAGCCGTTCTTGAAGCCCAGAACCATGGCGATCATGCGCGAGAGCATCAGGCCCATGAAGAAGGTAAATGCCAGCAGCACGGGCACGCCAGCGGCTGAGTTTTTGGTTTTCTCGATGGCGAACATGAATCCGAATGCGCCGCCCAAGAACACCACCAGACCCATAAAGCCTGTCAGGGACTGGGTGATGCCTGTGCTC
>CANGZO010000076.1 GCA_947458305.1 Comamonadaceae bacterium | reverse complement strand
TCTTTCAGCGTTTGAGACACGCAAGTGGCCACCCGGCCATTGACACACTGAAAAGCCCACCATTATACAACGGGAGCCTTGCCTTGCCACTGATCCGACCCAGCCGCGACGAAGACGTTGCGGCCATCACAGCCATTTACCGCCACCATGTGCTCACCGGTACAGGCACCTTCGAGATCGATCCCCCCAACGAGGCCGACATGGCCAGTCGCCGCGCCGATGTGCTGTACAAGGGCCTGCCTTACCTGGTCGTCGAAGACCAAGGCCGTGTGACCGGTTTTGCCTATTGCAACTGGTTCAAGCCCCGTCCCGCGTACCGATTTTCCGCGGAAGACTCGATTTACATGGCACCGGATGCGCACCGCAAAGGCATGGGACGAGCCCTTTTGGCCGAGCTGTGTGTCCAGGCCGAACGCGCAGGCGTGCGCAAATTTCTGGCGGTCATTGGCGATTCGGCCAACGTCGGCTCAATTGGCGTTCACAGTTCAGTGGGTTTCAGTCATGTCGGTGTCCTCAAATCATGCGGTTGGAAATTTGACCGCTGGCTGGATGTGGTGCTGATGGAAAAGCCTTTGGGTGCGGGTGACAGCACGGCTCCGCAATAATCGGAACATGAAAAACAAAACACTCGCGACTTGGCTGGCTTTTTGGGGCGGCCCTTTGGGATTGCACCGTTTTTACCTTCACGGCTTCAAAGACATGCTGGCCTGGCTGCTGCCGATCCCGACCGCGTTGGGGTTTTATGGTTTGGAACGGGTGAAGCAGTTTGGGCAAGACGACACGCTGAGCTGGATGCTGATCCCTTTGCTGGGCTTTACCCTGGCTGGTTGCGCCATGAATGCGATTTTTTATGGGCTCATGTCCATTGAAAAATGGAATGCCCGGTTCAATCCACAGACCGATGTTTTGAACCCAGCTGGACGGACACAATGGGCCACCATCATTGGCATCGTCACGGCCTTGCTGTTGGGCACCACGGTCATGATGTCCAGCTTGGTCTTCAGCTTCCAGCGTTATTTTGAATTCCAGATCGAAGCGGCTCGTCTGATCAGCCAGTAATTCAGTGTCACCTCGCTGCAGCTTGGCGCCCGGCAAGTCACAACTTGATGATCTGCAGCGAAGTCGGCAACGGACCCCAAAGGTCAAGCCTTGTCCTCTGGCAAGACCTTAATCGGCTGATCGGCCACACGCGCCAAATCCTCTGTGCTGACTTGATCGGGACAGACATCGGCCAAAGGCAACAAAACAAAAGCCCGCTCGCGCCAACGCGGATGGGGCACCTGCAGACGTGGGCTGTCAATGCGAGACTGGCCAAACAAAATCAAGTCCAGGTCCAAAGTGCGTGGGGCGTTGACATAAGGCCGTTGACGGCCAGCTTGGGCTTCCAGCGCTTGCAAAGCATCCAGCAAACCTGGCGCACTCAATGTCGTGTCCAGTCGCGCGACCGCATTCACGAAGTCGGGGCCTTGGGCCTCGTGTGGAGCGCTGCGGTAAAGGCGCGATCGGCCTGTCAATCGCGTGCCAGGCAAATTGTTGAGTGCTTCAAAGGCTTGCAGCACGGCTTGGCGAGCATCGCCGAGGTTGGCGCCCAAAGCCACACAGGCCATCACAGGCTCGCGCACAGCAGGCTGCATGATGTGCCTTGGGTTTAAGAGGCGCTACCCGACTCACCCCCGGCACCAGCAGGGCGGCGGCGACGGCGGCGTTTTTTGGGCGCGCCCTCATCGGCCGGCTCGGCAAGCGAAGAAGGCGCATCGTCATTCGGGGGCGTGGCCGACCCAGGTGCGGCCACGCCATCAGGACGAGGCGCACGGCGCACACGCGGTTTGGCGGCTTGCAGGGCCTGCTGCTCGATCTTGGCAGCTTGCACCAAATCTTCACGCTCTGAATCGCTGGCCATGCTGAACTCTTGCCACCAATCGGCCAAGCGAATGTCCACTTCTTCGATGTCAGAACGCAGGCGCAAAAAGTCAAAGCCTGCGCGAAAGCGTGGCTGCTCGACCAGGCCAAACGGCGTGCTGCCCACCCGCTTTTCAAAGCGCGGCTGCATCATCCAGATCTCGCGCATGTCAGCGGCCAGCTTGCCGCGCCCTGACACATCGCCAATGCGTGCATCGAACACCTCGTCGATCGCGTCCTGCAAGGCCGGGTGCGGGTGTTCCTTGCGCGCCAGACGGTTGGCCCAGCCTTCGCGCACGTCGGCCCAGAGCACACAGGCCAACAAGAAACTCGGGGCGACCGGCTTGCCCTCGCCCACGCGGCGGTCGGTATCGGCCAGGGCCACTTGCACAAAAGCACTGTCGGCCCGCTCTACCACCACATCCAGCAAGGGGTAAATGCCGGTGGCCAGCCCCAAGTTTTTGAGCTGCGCAATCGACGCCAAGGCGTGCCCGGTCTGCAACAGCTTGAGCATCTCGTCAAACAAGCGGCTTTGCGGCACATCGGCCAACAAGGTGGCAGATTGGGTCAGGGGTTTGGCGGTTTTGGCTTCCAGCTTGAAGCCCAAGGGACTGAGCTTGGCGGCAAAGCGCACGGCGCGGATGATGCGCACCGGGTCTTCCCGGTAGCGCGCTACCGGGTCGCCGATCATGCGCAGCACACGTTTTTTCGCATCCTGAATGCCGCCGTGGTAGTCCACCACGATTTGCGACTCAGGGTCGTAATACATGGCATTGACGGTGAAATCGCGGCGTGTGGCATCTTCGTCTTGCGGGCCCCAGACGTTGTCGCGCAACACACGACCACTGGAATCGACCGCGTGTTGCATGCCTTCAAGTTGGCGCTTGCTGGTGCGTTCATTGCCCTTGACCTGCTCTGCCGCCACGTTGTCCAGATGCGCCCGGAAGGTGGAAACCTCGATCACCTCGTTGTCACGTCCCCGGCCGTACACCACGTGCACGATGCGAAAGCGCCGCCCGATGATGAAAGCGCGGCGAAACAGGCCCTTGACCTGCTCGGGCGTAGCATCAGTGGCCACATCAAAATCTTTGGGGCGCAGGCCCAACAGCAGGTCGCGCACGGCGCCGCCCACGATGTAGGCCTCAAAACCGGCTTGCTGCAAAGTGCGGGTCACGTTGATGGCGCGCTCGTCCACCAAATTGGGGTCGATGCCGTGCACAGACGCAGGAACCTCGGTGCGGCGGCCAAAGTGGGGCTTGCTGCTTTTGGGCGTTTTGCCCATCAGCTTGTCGATGAATTGTTTGATCATTCTTGAAAGAGGTCGAGGATGCGCCAGCCACGCTCTGTGGCCAGTTGACGCAACCGAGCGTCAGGGTTCGTTGCCACCGGATGGTGGGCTTTTTCCAAAAGCGGCAGATCGTTCATGGAGTCGGAGTAAAACGTCATCTCCACGTCGCCCCAGTCCAGTCCTTTTTGGCCCAACCAATGCGCGACCCGTGTGACTTTACCTTCCCGAAACGACGGGGTGCCCCGGATCTCGCCCGTGATCCAGCCGCTGGCATCGCGTTCGAGGTCAACCGCGATCAACTCGCTCACACCAAAGGCCTGGGCGATCGGGCGGGTCACGAACTCGTTGGTGGCGGTCACGATCATGACCGTGTCCCCCGCATGCTGGTGCGATCGTACCAGCGCCAGTGCCTCGGGCGTGATGCGCGGGCGGATCACTTCGTCCATGTAACGCGCGTGCGCCTGCGCCGCTTCGACAGCACCACGCTCACGCGCTGCGCGGGTGGCAAAGCGCACGTAGTCATGAATGTCCAACGTGCCGGCTTGGTAATGGGCATAGAACTCATCGTTGCGTTGACTGAACACCGCCGGGTCGGTCCAACCCATTTCGGTCGTGAAAACGCCCCAAGTGTGGTCAGAGTCCAGCGGCAGCAAGGTGTGGTCGAGGTCAAACAGGGCGAGTTTCATACGTTCTCCAGCATCGCGCGAACCAGCGGGATGGTCAGGGCGCGCTGCGTTTGCAAAGCATATTGGTCCAAGTGATCCAGCAGCTGCATGAGGCTGCCCAAATCACGCGAAAAGCGCTTGAGCATGTAAGACATGACTTCGTCGCCCAAAAACAAGCCCCGGGCATCGGCCTCTTGGCGCAGCACAGCGCGGCGCTCGGGCTCGTCCAGCACCTGCAGGGCATCCACACGTCCCCACCCCAAGCGACTGCGCAGGTCATCCCGCAGTTTCAAATCAGCGGGCGGCAAAGCCCCTGCCGCCAGCACCCAACGGGGCAGGCCCGTTCGAGGGGTCAATGCGTTGACGAACCAATTGAATGCCGTGTGCTGTTGCTCAGCGTTGTACAAGTGCACGTCGTCCATCAGCACCACCGCCCAATCGTCGTTGAACTCAGGCGGACTCATGGTGTGCGCATCCAGCCAACCCACTTGGGCACCCTGTTCATTCAGGGCGTGGTGGACAGCGTGCAACAGATGCGTTTTGCCCGAACCGCTTTCGCCCCAAAGGTATGTGGGCACTGGCGCGCGGCTGCCGGAAGCGGTCCACAAACGCAAATGATTCACAGTGTCGGCATTCGGGCCGGAGAAAAAATTGTTCAGCGTTGGCGTAGAAGCCAGGCCGATGTCCAAAGCCAACTGCTTCATGCCTGATCAGGCCCCTGCTCTGCGGTACCTGAACCACTTTTTTGATAAAGATCGCTTTGCAGGTATTGGTCTCGCAGACGGCGCAAGCCCACCAATAAAACCGCACTGGCTGGCAAAGCCATCAGCACCCCCACAAAGCCAAACACCTGACCAAAAGCCATCAAGGACAAAATGACAGCCAACGGGTGCAAGCCAATGCGCTCGCCCACCATTCGGGGGGTGAGCACAAAACTCTCCAGCACCTGACCCAAGCCATACACCACCGCCACCATGACCAAGGCCTGTGCGGAGGCGAATTGCAACAAGCCCGCCAACAAAGCCAGCACCAAGCCAAGGCCAAAGCCCAAATAGGGCACAAAGACAGCCAAGCCGGTGAACACACCAATGGGCAAGGCCAAATCCAGACCGAAGAGGGCCAAGCCCACGGTATAGAAGACCGCCAAAGCCAACATGACCAAAAGTTGTCCGCGCAGGTACTCGCCCAAGACCTGATCACAGTCGTGCATGAAACTGTCAAAGCGCTCCCGCCAAGATGGCGGAACCAACACCACCACGCTGTTCACCAAGCGCGTCCAGTCGTGCAGCATGTAAAACAAGGCCACAGGGACCAACACCGCATACCCGGCCATCGCCAAGGCCACACTACCGCCCAGCTTGATCGAGGACATCAAAGGCGCCCACCAGTCTCCTCGATGGGCACTCAAATAGGTCACCAAGTGGTTTCTGAGCTCCGACACGTCCAAAGAGATGTTCAGTCCCAACTGAGCCAACAAAGGGTTGATGAACTCGCCAACACGGTCCAGCAAGACCGGCAATTGCTGTTGCAACAAGGGCCATTCGCGCACCAAGATGGGCACCAACAACAAAAACAAACCCAAAAGCGCCAGCAAGGCCACGGCTTCCACCAAGACCACAGCCATCGCGCGGGGCAAACGTTGGCCAGCCAGCCCCTCCAGCTTGAGCACCAAGGGGTGCAGCACATAAGCCAACACCGCGGCAATGACAAAGGGCGCTAACACCGGTGCCAGCAACCAAAAAACCACGGCCAGCACCAAGCCCACACCCAGCCATGCGGCCAGTCGGGTCATCAAGAAAGGAAGGGGTGCTTGCATGGGGTGGTGTGTTTTGTCAGGGTTGACCATGATGGGTCCAGGTCAAGCCTTAAAATAGAACTCGATTTTAGACTGCCAGCCCATTGCCGGGCCCCTGCTTCACACTCAATGCCCCAGGCGGGCCAAAACCATGACTCAAACCCCTCTTTCGTACAAAGACGCTGGCGTCGATATCGTTGCAGGCGACGCGCTGGTGGAGCGCATCAAACCCCTGGCCAAGAAAACCATGCGCGAAGGCGTGCTGGCTGGCATCGGCGGTTTTGGGGCCCTGTTTGAAGTGCCCAAACGCTACAAAGAGCCTGTACTGGTCAGCGGCACCGATGGCGTAGGCACCAAGCTCAAGCTGGCGTTTGAATGGAACATGCACGACACCGTGGGCATCGATCTGGTGGCCATGAGCGTGAACGACGTGCTGGTGCAAGGCGCCGAGCCCCTGTTCTTCCTCGACTACTTTGCCTGCGGCAAGCTCGATGTGGACACCGCCGCAGCTGTAGTGGGTGGCATTGCCAAGGGCTGCGAGCTGTCGGGCTGTGCCTTGATTGGCGGCGAAACCGCCGAGATGCCCGGCATGTACCCCGCTGGCGAATACGATCTGGCCGGTTTTGCGGTCGGTGCGGTCGAAAAATCCAAAATTTTGACGGGCCAAAACGTCAAAGCCGGTGATGTGGTGTTGGGCCTGGCCTCCAGCGGCGTGCACTCCAATGGGTTCAGCTTGGTGCGCAAGTGCATCGAGCGCGCAGGGGCCAACGCCCCGGCCACGCTGGACGGCAAACCCTTCAAGCAAGCCCTGATGGCGCCCACACGGCTTTACGTTTTGAACGTCTTGGCGGCGCTGGCCGCACACCCCATCAAGGCACTGGCCCACATCACGGGCGGCGGTTTGTTGGAAAACATCCCACGCGTTTTGCCCGACGGCCTGGCTGCACACCTGAAAAAAGGGAGCTGGCCACAAACTGAATTGTTCGCTTGGCTGCAAGCGACAGCGGGCATTGACGACACCGAAATGAACCGCACCTTCAACAACGGCATTGGCATGGTGGTGGTGATCGATGAAGCCGAGGCCGAGGCCTGCGCAGCAACCCTGCGTGCAGCGGGTGAGCAGGTTTACACCATGGGCCGCATCGCACCACAGGGCGAGACAGCACAAGTGCTGGTTGCCTGACCGCAGTCAACGCTGATTTCAATGCGTTTCAGTGGGCAGGGCTGCAGCAGGCCCTGCGCACATGCCACACAGGGCGACGTCAAAGACCAGAGAGCTCGCTGACTCGATTCCTGAGCGCGGCCGTATCGGGTGCAGAAGGCACGGCTTCAAGGTAAAGCCGCAAATCCTGCAAAGCCTCGTGCACCTGCCCCATCTCGGCGTGCACCAATCCCCGGTCTCGCCGCTCGGTCCAGACTTCTGGCAACAACACCACCAAACGGTCTTGCACTTGCAACATGCGTGGCCAATCCTCTTGTGATCTGAAAATTTCTTTCAAATTGCGCAGCATGCGGGCCAACACATCGCGCGGTGGGCACGCTTGCAGATACAAGCCCAAAGGGGTTTCACCATCGTCCAGGTCGGGTGCAGCTTTTTGATCAGCGGGCTCGCGGTAAGGGCCCAAACGCTCGGACAAATTGTCCAGCCCCAAAGACTCGCCGGTGAGAGGATCCAAGACCACCAAGCCCCCTTCAAGCGACACCTTGACCAAAAAATGACCTGGAAAAGAAACGCCCTGCGCTTGCAAGTCCAGCGCCTGGGCCAACTCCAGCCAAACCACCGCCAAGGAAATAGGGATGCCACGACGCCTGCGCAGCACTTCGTTGATGTAGCTGTTTTCAGGGGCGTAGTAATCGTTGGCGTTGACGCCAAAGCCCAAGTCTTTGTAAAAAACCTGCGTCAATATGGCCAAACGGGTCAGGTCATCGGCGTCATCAGGCATGCGCGCTGTGACCCTTTTGAGTAATCGCGCCACATCGTCCAGCACCTGCTGCACATCCAGTGCAGGCTCTTCGTCTTGCGCCAAACTTGCCGCGGCTTCCAAAAGAGGAAACTGGTCGTCGCTTTGCACCAAACTGGCAAAGTAGTCCAAAGGGGTCAAAGGTGACAGGTTCAAGGTCATGAGAGAAATTTCATCGCTTGAGGAAAGACTTGAGCCTGATACCCGTGGCCCACAACACACCGAAATAAAGCAGCCCCGCGCTCATCAAAACAAGCGCCATCCAACCGATGCGCGACCAGGCCTCCTGGCGCATCGCCACCCAATTCAAATGGTGCGCAGCGAACCACAACAAGGCCGTGAGCAAAGCCGTCGCCAACAGCACCTGAAAGGCAAAGCGCCACCAGCCCGGTTGCGGTTTGTAAACACCCTTGCGCAGCAAGCCCCACAACAACCAAAGTGCGTTGACCAAGGCCCCTAAACCGATGGACAAAGCCAGTCCAGCATGGGCCAAAAAAGGCACCAGCATCATGTTGAAAACTTGGGTCAACACCAGCACCACCACCGCGATGCGCACTGGCGTTCGAATATCCTGGCTGGCGTAATAACCTGGCGCCAATACCTTGATCGCCACCAAGCCCAACAAGCCCACACCGTAACCCGTCAAAGCCAAGGTGGTTTGTTGCACATCGCGATCGGTGAACGCCCCGTAGTGGTAGAGCACCGACACCAAAGGTTGTGAAAACACCAGCAAGGCCGCAGCGCACGGCAAGGCCAAAAGCAAGACCAAACGCAAACCCCAATCCAGCATGGCGGCATAACGGTCATCGTCGCCCTTGGCTTTGGCCGCGGCCAACTGAGGCATCAACACCACCCCCAGGGCCACCCCCAAAATCGCGGTCGGGAACTCCATCAAACGATCGGCATACGTGAGCCAACTGACGCTGCCCGGCGCCAGGTGAGAGGCTATCTGCGTGTTGATCAGCAAGGAAATTTGGGCCACACCCACGCCGAGCAAGGCCGGGCCCATCAGGCGCAGGATGTTCAAGGTGGCGGGGTTGGTCCATGCTTTTTTGACCGCAGAGGGCCGCACACCCAAGCGGGGCAACAAACCCAATCGGGCCAAAGCGGGAGTCTGCAAAACCAATTGCAACACCCCGCCCGCCATGACCCCTACAGGTAAGGCGTAAATGGCTTCTATGCCCCGTTGGGCAAACCAAGGGGCCAACCACCAAGTGGCCCCAATCACACTCACGTTCAGCAGCACTGGGGTGGCTGCAGGCACCGCAAAGCGCTTCCAGGTATTCAAAATGCCGGCAGACAAGGCCACCATGGACATGAAGGCGATATAGGGGAACATCCAGCGGGTCATGTTCACCGCAGCGTCATAACCCCGCGCATCTTGCTGCAAACCACTGGCCATGGCCCAGACCAGCCAAGGCGATACCAACACACCCAAAATCGACAAGGCCAGCACCGACCAAGCCAAAGCCGTGGCCACGCTGTCGATCACCTCCTTGGTGGCCTCATCGCCATGCTGGGCACGGCTGGCGGCCAGCACCGGCACAAAAGCCTGGCTGAAAGCCCCTTCGGCAAACAGGCGCCGAAACAGGTTAGGAATGCGAAAAGCCACGTTGAAGGCATCGGTCAGGGCGCTGGCGCCAAACATCGACGCCATCAGCAACTCGCGCACCAAACCCGTGACCCGAGAGGCCAGGGTAAAAATCGACACAACAGAGGCGGATCGGAGGAGGCTCACAGTGGCCGAGTGTAGCGGCCACTTCCTTTCTTGCCCGCAATGCCATGACCACGCGATGGATTGAGACGCAGACCCACGCTTTCGATCCTCTTCAAGCGCCGAGCACCGTTTTCGGGTCTGCTAGAATACCGGGTTCGCTGGACATCATCCTCAGACACTGAAAGAACTCATATATGGCATCCGCTAAACCCAAAAAGAAAAACCCCCGTCTTGCTTCCGGCCGTAAACGCGTCCGCCAAGACGTCAAAATCAATGCCGCGAACTCTTCGCTGCGCTCCAAATACCGCACTGCTGTGAAAAACGTCGAAAAAGCCGTTGCAGCTGGCGACAAGACCAAAGCCACTGAGTTGTTTGCCAAGATGCAAACCGTGGTGGACACCATTGCCGACAAGGGCATCTTCCACAAGAACAAGGCCGCTCGTGACAAGAGCCGCCTGAGCGCCAAAGTCAAGACTTTGGCTCTCGCCGCAGCCTGATCCGCTCCACCAGATCAACAGCCCGGCGAGGCTAGTCCTCGCTGCCGTTTGAAACGGGTGCGCTGTCCG
>CANGZO010000075.1 GCA_947458305.1 Comamonadaceae bacterium | reverse complement strand
TCGGCGCGTTCCAGAAATGGGTTGTCGTCCAGCATCTGGTCGACCTCTTGCGACAGCTCCAGTGTGGACAGCTGCAGCAGACGGATCGATTGTTGCAACTGGGGCGTGAGCGCCAGGTGCTGGGACATGCGAAGCGACAGGCCGGGCTTCATGGCTGCACTTTCGACGCGATAACAGGCTTGGTGCGCATCACATCCTGAAGTGTTCGCCCAAGTACACCCGGCGCACATCGGCGTTGGCCACGATCTCGTCGGGCGTGCCTTCGGCCAGTACGCGACCTTCGCTGATGATGTAGGCGTGGTCGCAAATGCCCAGTGTTTCGCGCACGTTGTGGTCGGTGATCAGCACGCCAATGCCGCGCTGCTTCAAGAAAGCGATGATGCGCTGGATCTCAATCACAGCGATCGGATCGATGCCGGCAAAAGGCTCGTCCAGCAAAATGAAACGCGGGTCGGTGGCCAAGGCGCGGGCGATCTCCACGCGGCGGCGCTCACCGCCCGACAGCGCGACCGAGGGCGAGTCGCGCAGGTGGTCCACCCGTAAATCGTTGAGTAATTCGGTCAGGCGTTTTTCCACCGCGGCGCTGCTCAGGGCTTGGCCTTGCGCATCGGTTTGCAGCTCCAGGATCGCACGCACGTTATCGGCCACCGAGAGCTTGCGGAAGATGGAGGCTTCTTGCGGCAAATACGACAAGCCCATGCGCGAGCGCTTGTGGATCGGCATGCGGGTGACGTCTTCGCCGTCGATCAGGATCTGCCCGCCATCGGCCCGTACCAGGCCCACAATCATGTAAAAAGAAGTGGTTTTGCCCGCACCATTGGGGCCCAGAAGGCCTACGACCTCGCCCTTGTCCACCTGCACCGACACATCGTGCACCACTTTGCGGCTGCCGTAGGCTTTTTGGAGGTGGCGCGCTTCCAAGCGGCTTTTGTGGTCGCTTGGGCTCATGGCTTTTGGCTGGGCGCCGTGACCGGGCTGGTGCGCAATGTGGGGGTCATCACAGGCGGGGCGGTGTCTGGGGTTTTGGCACGAGGCACCAAGGTGGCGCGGACCCGACGCTCAGCAGACTGGCTGGGCTGGCCGTCCACGGTGATCACTTCGGTGATGTTGTTGAACACGATGCTGTGGCCTTGCAGTTGGTTGGCCACCTCTGTGCCGCGCAAAATGCGCATCTCGGACCGGCGTGTCAGGGTGACCACATCGGATTGGTTGTCGTAGGTGACTTCTTCGGCTTCACCCTCGGTGTATTCATTCAGGCCTTCGCGTTTTTGCCTGAAAAACACGCGCTCTGAGGGGGCGGCCCACAATTTGGCCACTTGGCGGCCTTGGCTGTCTTGTTGCACTTCCATGCGGGCAGCCCGCAAGATCAAGGTGCCCTTGGTGGCCACCACTTTGCCGTTGAATTGGGTCAACAACTTGGCTTCATCGTGCCGCATGCTGTCGGCTTCGATCTGCATGGGCTTGTCCCGGTCGGCTTTTTCTGCCAAGCAGGGCCAAGCCAGCAGGCTGGTGCACAGCACCAAGAAGGCCAAGATGGGACGGCTGGTAGGGGTGGATGTATTGGAGGGCATGAATCTTGCTGTGCAATGCGGCCATTGTAGGTGCAAGTCGCGCCACTTCAAGTTGAAAAGGCATTCCATCCGTTGTCAGCAACCCAAAAAAACCCGCAGACACAACTGCTTGCGGGTGGGTGGGGGCCACGGGCTTTGGCCCGCCTGTGGAAAACCGGGTTTCAGCGGCCCTGTCGGGTCTGGGCAATCAGGGCCTCGGCCACTTTCAGGGCGCGGTCCATGTTGCCCGCCAAGGTGCCGTCGATGTAATAACGGCCAGCCACGCCCAAAGAGGGCACGCCTTCGATTTTGAAGTCATTTTGCAATTGCACGGCGCGCTTGGCTTTGGCGGCCACGCCGAACGACTTGTAGGTCTCGGCAAATTTGGCTTTGTCGATACCCTGTTTCTCGGCCCATGCCTGCACGGTGGCGTCGCTGTTGAGCATGAGTTTTTCGCCGTGGATGGCGTTGAAGACCTTGATGTGCATCTTCTCAACCAGGTTCATCGCCTCCAGCGTGTAGTACAGGCGTTGCTGGGGCACAAAGTCTTCGCGGAAAGCCACAGGCACGCGCCGCACCACCACGTCTTTGGGAGCGTTTTTGGCCCATTGCTCGAAAGCGGGCTCAAATGCATTGCAGTGGGGGCAACTGTACCAAAAGAACTCCAACACTTCGATCTTGCCCGTGCCCGCTTCAGTGGCCACAGGGCGCTCGAGGGTGATGTAGTCCTTGCCCGCACGGAAGGCTTGTTGGGCCCAAGCAGAGGTGCTGCCCAGCCAAGCGGTCACAGACAGCATGAGGGTGGAGAAAAGGCGACGTTTCATGGTGTGCTCCCTTAAGTGACAAGAAGTTGTTCAGCGCTGAACGCGGACCAAGGTGTTTTCGATGCCGTTGGATTCGAGTTGGGTGCGGATGCGTTCAGCGGCGTTTTTGTCGCTGTACGGCCCCATGCGGACACGGTACACCACGCGGCCTGCCTGGTCGCGCTCGGACACTTTGGCGTCCAGACCCAGCATGGCCAGCTTGGCCTTTTGGGCGTCGGCATCGGCACTGGTGCGGTAAGCGCCCGCCTGGACCAAATAGTCAAAGGGGTCGGTGGTGTCAGCGGGCGTTGCAGGCGTGCTCAAACCCGTTTTGGTTTTGGCCAGGTCGCCCAGGGGGTCTGCGGTCACTGCGGGGCGGGGCACGGGTTTGGCCGCATCGGCCGCAGCGGCGGGGGTGTCTGCGGCGGGCTGGTTGGCGTTGGGTGCCACAGGCTGCTCGGCTGGGGCCTTGGGTTGCAGCACGCTGTTGGGGTTCCAGTCCTTGTTCTTTTCGGTTTCCTGCACATCCTGCGCGCTGGTGCGGGGCTGGTTCTTGTTGGAAAACGGCGTGGGCACTTTGGTCACATAAATGGCCACACCCAAGGCCACGCCCAGTCCCAATACCAGCCCCAGGATGAAGCCTAAAAAGGTGCCGCCACGTTGGTTTTTCAAATTCATGACGCGTCCATTCACATTTTTTGCGGGGCCGACACGCCCAACACTTTGAGGCCATTGCGCAGCACCTGTGCAGTGGCCGCCACCAGGGCCAAGCGCGCTTTTTTGACCACTTCGTCGTCGATCAAAATGCGTTCGGCGTCGTAGTAGCTGTGGTACAGCGAGGCCAGGTCGCGCAAATAAAAGGTCACGTCGTGCGGCGCGAAGTCGGTCGCGGCCGATGTCAGCATCTCGGGGTACTTGGCCAGTGCCAACATCAGCGCATGGGCCTGTGGGCTCTGCAGCGGGGACAGGTCGGCGTGTGTCAGGCTGGCGGTGTCGCCGCCGTCTTTTTCTTTCCAGGCGGCCAGCACCGAGCAGATGCGGGCGTGGGCATATTGCACGTAATACACCGGGTTGTCGTTGTTCTGGGCCAGCGCCAGGTCGATGTCGAAGATGTATTCGGTGTCGGGCTTGCGCGAGAGCAGGAAGAAACGCACCGCGTCTTTGCTGGTCCACTCGATCAGGTCGCGCAAAGTGACGTAGCTGCCCGCACGCTTGGAGATCTTGACCTCTTCGCCACCCCGCATCACGCGCACCATGGTGTGCAGCACGTAGTCGGGGTAGCCTTCGGGGATGCCGACATTGGCCGCTTGCAAGCCCGCACGCACCCGGGCAATGGTGCCGTGGTGGTCGGTGCCTTGGATGTTCACGACACGGCTGAAGCCGCGCTCCCACTTGGCGATGTGGTACGCCACATCGGGCACAAAGTAGGTGTAGGTGCCGTCGCCTTTGCGCATGACGCGGTCTTTGTCGTCGCCGTAATCGGTGGACTTGAGCCACAGGGCGCCGTCTTGCTCGTAGGTCTTGCCGGCATCCTTGAGTTTTTGCACGGCGGCATCGACCTTGCCGCTGGTGTATAGGCTGGACTCCAGGTAATAGTTGTCAAAGCGCACGTCAAAGGCTTTGAGGTCCAGGTCTTGCTCGCGGCGCAAATAGGCCACTGCGAACTCGCGCATGCCGTCCACGTCGTTCACATCGCCGCTGGCGGTGCAGCTGCGGTCGTCGGACTGCACGGTTTTGCCCGCCAGAAAATCGGTGGCGATGTCCTGGATGTAGTCGCCGTTGTAGAAGGCTTTGCTGTCGGGGTTATCGGGGTCTGTGGGCCAGGTGGCATCGCCGGGCTTGATGCCTTGGGCCCGCATGTGTGTGCTCTTGGCCAGCGTGCCGATCTGCACGCCGGCATCGTTGTAATAAAACTCGCGGTAGACCTGCTGGCCTTGTGTGGAGAGCAGGTTGCAAATCGCGTCGCCCAAAGCCGCTTGGCGGCCGTGGCCCACATGCAAAGGACCTGTGGGGTTGGCCGAGACGAACTCGACCAGCACTTTGTTGGGTTGTGCGGCTTGCTCGCCAAAACATTCGGCCGCTTGCAGCACTTCGTGCACCACGGCCTGCTTGGCCGTGTCCTTCAAGCGGATATTGATGAAGCCGGGTCCAGCGATCTCGATGGCGTCGACCCAGCGCTCAAAAGCGGGGGTGGCCAACAAGGCGTTGCGCAGGGTTTCGGAGAGTTGCCTGGGGTTTTGCTTGAGGGCTTTGGCCAGCTGCATCGCGGCGGTGCAGGCCAGATCACCGTGAGCGGCGACTTTGGGCGATTCAAAAGCCGCACGCGCACCCGCGCCGGTTTGGAGTTTTTCCAGCTCGGCGGCCAGAGCCGCGAGCAAATGTTGTTTGGCTGAGAGCATGGGGGTGGATTTTACGGGTTGCATCTCACGGCGCGTGGTGCCTTAGCGCACGGCCGTGTGGACGCCGGGTCAATGACTGGCTGCTTGCCAGTAACCAGGTTGGGCGTAATGGTGTTTCAGGTGGTCGATCCACAGGCGCACGCGCAGTGGCAAGTGCTTGCGCTGGGGGAAAACCACATAAATGCCGTTGGGTGGGGCCGCATACTCTTCCAGCACGGCCACCAATTGGCCTGAGCGAATTTCGCCTTCGACTTCCCAGGTGCTGCGCCAGGCGATGCCATAGCCCGCCAGGCACCAGTCGTGGAGCACTTGTCCGTCTGAACAGTCAAGGGGCCCTCCAGGTCGCAGGTGCACCACCTCGTGGCCACCCTCTGTGGGCTTGCGAAAGGCCCAGCCTCTGGTTTGCGAAGCGTCACTCGACAGCGTCAGGCAGTCGTGCTGCAACAAGTCTGCGGGCTGCAGGGGGGTGCCGCGTCGCGCCAGGTATTCGGGTGTCGCCACGCACAAGCGGCGGTTGTCGGCCAGTCGCACGCTCACCAAAGACGAATCGGGCAGGTCGCCCACGCGCACAGCGCAGTCAAAGCCCTCGGCCGCTAGGTCCACCACCCGGTCGCTGAGGTTCAGTGAGATGGAGACATCGGGGTGCAGCTCGCGAAAGCGCGGCACCAGCGGGGCCACATGCCGACGCCCAAAACCGGCGGGTGCAGTGATGCGCAAATGCCCGCTGGCCTTGACGCCGCCCGCCGACACGCTGGCTTCGGCATTGGCCACGTCAGACAGAAGACGCTGGCAATCCTCCAAAAACGCGCTGCCTTCGTGCGTCAGGCTGATTCGGCGCGTGGTGCGCATCAGCAGTTTCACGCCCAGGTTTTCTTCTAAGGCATCGAGACGCCTGCCGATGATGGCGGGCGCCACGCCCTCGGCCCGCGCCGCAGCGGTCAGGCTGCCTTTGGTGGCCACCGAGACGAAGGTTTCGAAAACTTTGAGCTTGTCCATGCGACCCGATTATGCGGGTGCAAGGTTGGAATTTCTGTGGGTTTCGGGCGATTGGTGTTGTCTTTGTAGGAGCCCACCCCGTGTGCGATGGTTTGATGGGCATAGGCACCCCATCGCCCACAGGGTGGGCTCCTACAAAACCGAGGGCCAGCCTCTGGGTAAACCTGCCTCAGGGGTCATGCCATACAGCGGTTCGCCGGGCAGCCCAGTTTTCAAGGGGTCGCGTGCGGCCATGAGTTTGACCAAGTCAACGCCCGTGTTCACGCCCATGGCCTCAAACATGAACACCAAGTCTTCTGTGACCACATTGCCCGAAGCACCCGGCGCATAGGGGCAACCGCCCAGACCGCCCAGCGAGCTGTCGAACGTGCGCACGCCCGCCTCGTAAGCGGCCAGGCAATTGGCCAGGCCCAGGCCCCGGGTGTTGTGCATGTGGGCTGCTCCCGTCAATGCGCCCACTTCGCTGAACAGCGCTTTGAACAAGCGCGTCACCTGCGCCGGATTACCCATGCCGGTGGTGTCCGACAGACCAATTTCGTCCACCCCCGATTGCGCCAATTGCACCGCCAGCCGCAGCACATCGGCTTCGGGCACAGGGCCCTGCAAAGTGCAGCCAAAGGCGGTGGACATGCCCACTTCTATCTGGACGCCGGGCGCGATCTCGTCGCGCAGGCGCAAAACCGCTTTGACTTCTTCGACCATGGCTTCAGGCGTTTTGCGCACATTGGCCATGGAGTGCGCGGGGCTGGCCGATACCGGCAGGGTGAGCTTTTGCGCCCCGGCCTGCAGCGCCGCCTGGGCACCGCGCAAGTTGGGCACCAGCGCCATCACCCGCACGCCGCTGTGGCGCAGCGCGTGCTGCACCACCTGTGCGGCATCGGCCATTTGGGGCAGCACATGCGCCGGCACGAAAGAGGCCACCTCGATTTCGCGCAAACCAGCGGTGGCCAGCGCGTCGATCCAACGCAGCTTGTCGGCTGTGGGCATGGTGGCCTTGACCGATTGCAGGCCATCGCGCGGGCCGACTTCGCTGATCAGGATTTCTGGGCTTGGGAAACGTGTCATGCCTGAATTAAACCGCAGTGCGCAGCGGGGCTGGGCCTGGCCAAATCGACCTGTATTTGTGCATAAAAGTCATGGGTCTATGAAGATCTGGCGGGTTTATCGCCGTCTAAATTTAGAATAGAGTGTTTGATCCCTTGGGCCCCATGGCAGCTTGCCTGCTTGGAACAGAGGCCGCCCCCCATTTTTTTGACTTGACCCCAGAGGTTTTCATGACTGCACGCACCGCGATTCACAACCTGCAAGTGGCCAACCCCTTGCTGAGTTTCATCAACGACCAGATGCTGCCCGCCACCGGCGTGGACAAAGACAAGTTCTGGAAGGGCTTCAACGACATCGTGGCCGACTTGGCTCCAAAAAACATCGCCCTGTTGGCCGAGCGTGACCGCATCCAGACCGCCATGGACGAGTGGCACACCGCCAACCCCGGCCCGGTCAGCGAAGGCAAGGCGATGAAGGCCTACCGCAAATACCTCGCGCAAATTGGCTACTTGGTGCCCGAGCCCAAGAACGCCCAAGCCACCACCGCCAATGTGGACGCCGAGTTGGCCAAGCTGGCAGGCCCTCAGTTGGTTGTGCCCATTTTGAATGCCCGTTACGCCCTGAATGCTGCCAACGCCCGTTGGGGTTCTTTGTACGACGCGCTGTACGGCACCGACGCGATCAGCGAAGCCGACGGTTGCGAAAAAGGCTCCGGCTACAACCCCCAACGCGGCGCCAAAGTCATCGACTACTGCCGCAACGTGCTTGATCGCTGCGCGCCCCTGAAGACCGGCTCGCATGTGGGCAGCAAGGGCTACGCCGTCAAAGCGGGCAAGCTGGTGGTGACCCTGGCCAATGGCAAAAACACAAGCTTGGCCAATGACAAGCAATTCGTGGGCTACACCGGTGACGCCAAGGCCCCAGCATCCGTGCTGTTCGTGCACAACGGCATCCACCTGGACCTGCAGATCAACAAGACCACGCCGATTGGCAAGACCGACCCGGCTGGCGTGTCTGATTTGATCGCTGAAAGCGCTTTGTCCACCATTCTTGACCTCGAAGACTCGGTGGCCGCTGTGGACGCCGACGACAAAGTGCTGGCCTATGCCAACTGGCTGGGCATCTTGCAAGGCACCCTGAGCGAAGAAGTGCAAAAGGGCGGCAAGACCTTCACCCGCACCATGAACGGTGACCGCGAGTACACCAAACCCGCGGGCAAGGGCTCCGTCAAACTGCACGGCCGCTCGCTCATGTTCGTGCGCAACGTCGGTCACCTGATGACCAACCCCGCCATCCTCTACAAAGCCGCCGACGGCAGCACGAAAGAGATCCCTGAGGGCATCTTGGACGCGATGATCACCGTGACCTGCGCCTTGGTGGACTTGCAGAAAAAGTCTTCGCACCCCCTGCGCAACAGCCGCACCGGCAGCGTCTACATCGTCAAGCCCAAGATGCACGGCCCCGCCGAAGTGGCTTTCGCCGACGAGCTGTTTGGCCGCGTGGAAAAAGTCATTGGCATGAAGCCTTCCACCGTCAAGCTGGGCATCATGGACGAAGAGCGCCGCACCAGCGCCAACCTCAAAGCCTGTATCGCTGCCGCCAAGAGCCGCGTGGCCTTCATCAACACCGGCTTCCTGGACCGCACCGGCGACGAGATGCACACCTGCATGTTGGCCGGTCCTGTCATGCGCAAGGGCGACATCAAGAACAGTACCTGGTTGGGCGCGTACGAGAAGAACAACGTCAACGTGGGCCTGGCCTGCGGCCTGCGCGGCCGTGCCCAGATCGGCAAAGGCATGTGGGCCATGCCCGACCTGATGGCCGACATGTTGAAAGCCAAAATCGGCCACCCCATGGCCGGTGCCAACACCGCCTGGGTGCCCAGCCCCACCGCTGCCACACTGCACGCCATGCACTACCACCAAGTGGACGTGCCTGCGCTGCAAAAGCAGATGGAAAAGGCGGTTGCCAAGCAAGACCCTAAAGAACTGCGCGAAACCACCCTCAATGCTTTGTTGCAGTTCCCTGTGGTCGCGAAAGACGCCGCCAACTGGTCGGCCGAAGACAAGCAAAAAGAACTCGACAACAACGCCCAAGGCATCTTGGGTTATGTGGTGCGCTGGGTGGACCAAGGCGTGGGCTGCTCCAAGGTGCCCGACATCAACGGCGTGGGCCTGATGGAAGACCGCGCCACGCTGCGCATCAGCAGCCAGCACATGGCCAACTGGATGCAGCATGGCGTGGTGACCGAAAAGCAAGTCAAGCAAACCATGCAGCGCATGGCCGCTGTGGTGGACGCACAAAACGCGGGCGACGCGGCCTACCAGCCCATGGCCGGCAACTTCGCCAAGTCGGCGGCTTACAAAGCGGCTTGTGACCTGGTCTTCAAAGGCAAGGCGCAACCCAGCGGTTACACCGAGCCGCTGCTGCACGCTTGGCGTTTGAAGGTCAAGGCGGCCTGATGTTGGGCAGTTCTGGCACTTGAATAACGGCTCCTTCGGGGGCCGTTTTCTTTGACGTGTGCCGTCCAACGTTCGTGTTCAAGCCGCTTTTTAGGAGCCCACCCCGTGGGCGATGGCTTGAGGGCGTGTGCCACGCCCATCGCCCACAGGGTGGGCTCCTACGATGGTGCAGGATGTGCAGATTAAAAGGACGCCATCGCGTATGCCTGAAAATAGGCGTTTTCAGGAGGGCGCGATGCGCTGGATTGACCGGATACCGAAGTGGTTGTTGGTGGCCTTGGCCACTTACTTGGCGGGCGCGCCTTTTGTGCCCGAGCCGCATTTGGTGGAAAAGTGGCGCATGCTGTTCGAGGGCAGTTTGAGCCGGCCCATCGACATTTTTGACTTCTTCTTGCACACCCTGCCCTTGGTGGTGCTCGCCATTCGCCTGTGGCGTGACGCGCAGCGGCATCGACTGGCCAGGCACTGAGGGCCCAAGGCCATGACCCAGCTGACCTTTGACCCTTGCCTCTGCCCTTTGTGTGGGCAGCCCAATGCCTGTGCCATGGCTTCTGGTGATGCCGCGTCTGCGGGCCCTTGCTGGTGCACGCGCGTGCACTTTGGTGCCGACTTGCTGGCGCAGGTGCCCGAAGCGGCGCGCAACCGGTCCTGTATTTGCCAACGCTGCGCGACCACCGAGCCGGTGACGAGGGATTGAACCATGTGCCAACTGCTCGGCATGAACTGCAACACCCCCACCGATGTGACCTTCAGCTTCAGCGGTTTTGCGCAGCGCGGCGGCATCACCGACCACCACAGCGACGGTTGGGGCATCGCCT
>CANGZO010000074.1 GCA_947458305.1 Comamonadaceae bacterium | reverse complement strand
TTTGTCCGCCATGGCACCCAACACAGCGTGGGTGGTGGGGTAAAAACCCATGGCGTCCAGGTTGACCGCCAAAGCGGCCACCGAGTGGGGGTTGTGGGCCACATCCAGCACCAACACAGGCTGACCCGGCACGATCTGAAAACGACCGGGCAACTCGACCATCGCCATGCCGTTGCGCACGGCTTGAGCCGTCACCGGAATGCGTTGGCGCAAAGCTTCCAAGGCGGCCAACACGCCAGAGGCGTTGATCAATTGGTTGGCTCCGCGCAAAGCCGGGTAAGCCATGCCACTGTAGCGGCGATCGCGACCGGCCCAAGCCCATTGCTGTTTGTCGCCCGAGTAATTGAAATCCCGGCCAAACAGCCACAGCTCTGCGCCCAAGACCGCCGCATGGTCGATCACGCTTTGCGGAGGGACCGGGTCGCTCACCACCACGGGCCGCCCTGCCCGCATGACGCCCGCTTTTTCACGGCCAATGGTGTCTCGGTCGTGGCCCAAAAGGGCGGTGTGGTCGATGTCAATGCTGGTGATGATGGTGCAGTCGGCATCCACGATGTTCACCGCATCCAAGCGGCCGCCCAAGCCCACTTCCAAAATGGCCACGTCCAAGTTGGCACCCGCCATCATGTGCAAGATGGCCAAGGTACTGAACTCGAAATACGTCAGGCTGACATCACCGCGCACCGCTTCCACGGCTGCAAATGCTTCGGCAAAAGCTTCGGCGCTGGCCGACTCGCCATGCAAGCGGCAGCGCTCTTCAAAGTGCACCAAATGGGGCGAGGTGTACACACCCGTGCGGTACCCCGCTTGCAGCAAAACCGCCTCCAGCATGGCGCAGGTTGAACCCTTTCCGTTGGTACCTGCCACGGTGATGACGGGGCAATCAAAACGCAGATTCATGCGGTCGGCCACGGCCTTCACCCGCTCCAGTCCCATGTCAATGGCCACCGGGTGTAGTTGCTCGCACCAGTCGAGCCATTGTTGTAGAGTCTTCATAGGCCGCGATTGTCGCCCAGACTGACCTCCATAATCTTTGACAAAACCCATGCACCCCACCGTTTTCGGCATTCCCAACTGCGACACCGTCAAAAAAGCCCGCACTTGGCTCACCGACCAAGGCCTGCAGGCCACTTTTCATGATTTCAAAAAACAAGGCGTCCCGGCAGAGCAGCTGGACACTTGGCTGGCACAGTTGGGTTGGGAAACGCTGCTCAATCGCCAAGGGACCACATGGCGCAAGCTGGACACCCACTTACAAGCCAGTGTGACCGACAGCGCCAGCGCCAAGGCCGTGATGTTGGCGCATGCCAGCTGCATCAAAAGACCCGTGATTGCCTGGCCCTCAGGCCAAATCACCGTGGGCTTCAAGCCAGAGCAGTGGCCGGTTTAAACTGCCAAAACTGTTACCCATCTTTACACATGGACCGCGCCTTGGGGTGCCCGGCCAGCCTAAACTGAGCGTGTCACTTTCTTTGAAAGAAATCACCATGAAAACAGTTTTTATAAGCTGCGCATTGTTGGGCGGGATGGCCTTGTCGCCTCTGGGCGCTTTGGCTCAAGAAGTCGGTCAAGTCCTGTCCAAAAGTCCTGTTTACCAACAGGTCGTGGTGCCCCGCCAAACTTGCACCCAAGTGCCTGTCATGCAGCAAGCGCCAAGTTCGGGTGCTGTGGCGCTGATGGGCGCCATCGCGGGCGGTGCCATGGGCAACGCGATTGGCGACGGTTCGGGCCGCGCTTTGGCCACCGTCATTGGCATCGTGGGTGGGGCCATGGTGGGCGACCGGATCGAAGGCCCGAGTGGCGCCTTTGCCCAAAACCAAACCCAATGCAGCACCCAAAACGTCTACGAAAACCGCTTGGTCGGCTTCAACGTGGTTTATGAATATGCGGGCAAGCAATACACGGTGCAATTACCCCAAGACCCCGGCGCCACCATTCCCTTGCAAATCACACCCGCTGGTCAGGGTCTGCGCTCAGACGCGACCACGCCCAATGCTCCCTGGGTCCAAAGCACCGTGACGACGATGGCCCCTCAAGTGGTCTATCTGCCAGCGCCGGTTTACGTGAGCCGCCCCCCCGTTTACAGCCATATTGATTTGAGTTGGCATTCCCCCCGGCCCGTCATTCATTACAACAGCCATCTCTTGCGGCCCGACTACGCCAGAATTCACCGCCACAGCGCTCATTTCGACCGCGGCCACTGGCGCTGAACAGTCTGTGAGTGGGGCGCAGGGCCCGACTCTGCAGGGCTGGGTGTCCTAAAATAGCGTTTTGTTGACCGACGCGGCCTACCGGCCGCGTTTTTCTGCGGCCAGCCCGCACCGCTAACCCTGACCTGTTTTGCCCATGACCACCCAAACCATCGACGGCGTCTCCGTCAACACCCAAGCCAATGTTTACTTTGACGGCAAATGCATCAGCCACGGCCTGACCCTGCCCGATGGCACCAAGCTGTCGGTGGGCGTGATCTTGCCTTCCACCCTGACTTTCAACACTGGCGCCCCTGAAATCATGGAATGCGTGGGCGGCTCTTGCGAATACAAGCTCGACGGCAGCAGCGAATGGGTCAAGTCCAGCGCGGGCGAAGAATTCAGCGTGCCAGGCAACTCCAAGTTCGAGATCCGCGTGACCGAGGCCTACCACTACATCTGCCACTTCGGTTGATCCCCCCGAGCGAAACGATATGAGCACCATCCTGCAAAACCTGCCCAAAGGGCAAAAAGTCGGTATCGCCTTCTCGGGCGGCCTGGACACCTCTGCTGCGCTGCTGTGGATGAAGCAAAAGGGCGCCCTGCCCTACGCCTACACCGCCAACCTGGGCCAGCCTGACGAAGCCGACTACAACGAGATTCCCCGCAAGGCGATGGAATACGGCGCTGAAAAAGCCCGTCTGGTCGACTGCCGCACCCAACTGGCCTACGAGGGCATTGCCGCTATCCAGAGCGGCGCTTTCCACATCTCCACCGGTGGCATCACCTACTTCAACACCACGCCACTGGGCCGCGCCGTCACCGGCACCATGCTGGTGGCCGCCATGAAGGAAGACGATGTCAACATCTGGGGCGATGGCAGCACTTTCAAGGGCAACGACATCGAGCGCTTTTACCGCTACGGTTTGCTGACCAACCCCAGCCTCAAGATCTACAAGCCCTGGCTCGACCAGCTGTTCATCGACGAGCTGGGCGGCCGCGCTGAAATGAGCGCCTTCATGACCGCCAACGGCTTTGGCTACAAGATGAGCGCCGAAAAGGCCTACTCCACCGACAGCAACATGCTGGGCGCGACCCACGAAGCCAAGGACCTGGAGCACCTGAACTCCGGCATCCGCATCGTCAACCCCATCATGGGCGTGGCGTTCTGGAAGCCCGAAGTCGAAGTCAAGGCCGAAGAAGTCAGCGTGCGCTTTGAAGAAGGCATGCCCGTGGCCCTGAACGGCGTGGAATACGCCGACCCGGTCGAGCTGTTCCTCAAGGCCAACGAAATCGGTGGCCGCCATGGCCTGGGCATGAGCGACCAGATCGAAAACCGCATCATCGAAGCCAAGAGCCGCGGCATCTACGAAGCCCCCGGCATGGCACTGCTGCACACCGCCTACGAGCGCTTGGTCACCGGCATCCACAACGAAGACACCATCGAGCAGTACCGCATCAACGGCCTGCGTTTGGGCCGCTTGTTGTACCAAGGCCGCTGGTTCGACCCACAAGCCATCATGCTGCGCGAAACCGCCCAGCGCTGGGTGGCCCGCGCCGTGACAGGCACCGTGACGCTGGAACTGCGCCGTGGCAACGACTACAGCATCCTGAACACCGACAGCCCCAACCTGACGTACGCCCCAGAGCGTTTGTCGATGGAAAAAGTGGAAGACGCACCGTTCAGCCCGCTCGACCGCATTGGCCAACTGACCATGCGCAACCTGGACATCACCGACACCCGCGCCAAACTGGGCATTTACGCCCACACTGGTTTGTTGTCGGTGGGCGAAGGCCCGCACATCTACAAGTTGGATGGCAACGGCAAGAAGTGATGCGTTGATGCTTCAATGAAAAACGGCCTTCGGGCCGTTTTTTTGTGTCTCGACACTGAACGAGTTCAAGCAGCATGTCAGGCTCGCAGTCTCGACAAGTCCACTTCCTTGCACAAATCAATCAGCTCGGCCAAGTTATGGACCTGCATTTTTTCGAGGATGTTGGCGCGGTGCTTTTTGGCGGTATCGGGCAACATCTCCAAATGCGCGGAAATGCCTTTGTTGGTGTGCCCTTGCAGCATCAAGCCAAACACATCAGATTCACGTGCACTCAGAGTCTCATACCTGCGGCGCACCTCGTTGTGCCGGAGGAACTGACGCCGATTGTCCAGATCCAACAGCAGGCCTTTGTCAATCGCATCAATAAGGTGCTGGATACGAAACGGCTTCAACAAAAATTCGATCGGCCGCCCCTTCATGGCCTGGATGATCTCTTCCGATTGGCACTCGCCGCTCATGAAAACAATCGGGGTGTGTCGGCCTTGAGACTGCAACTGGTTCTGCAGTTCGATGCCTGAAATTCCCGGCATTCGGACATCAAGAACCAAAACCGCAGGAAAGATGTCCATCGACAAAGACAAGAAAGCTTGCGCACCTTCAAAGCCTTCAACGCTGTAGCCCATTTTTTGGAGCAAGTCCGTCAAATAGAACCGGATGTCCGGATTGTCATCGACAACAAAGACGTGACCCAATGTCGAATTAGTCATTTCAATTTCGCAAAAACACTTGAAAAGTCATCTTAGATTTTGAGAGGCGTGGCGAACACCCCCTTTTGGGGGTGGCGGCACCTCTTCCACTGAACCCCACCAGTCGCCAAAAATTCGCCACTAAAAATCTTATTTTTTACAAATAGGAATTATTTAATATTCAATGTATTCCTGCAAAACACACCAAAACATCCCTAATTAGGGGTGTACACCAGAATGTGAATTTGCAAAACTATCAATGTTTTTGATTAAGCGTAAATCTCCAATTAAATAAACATTAATTGCTGAATTTATAACTTATATCAACCTTGAGAAAACAGCACCGCAGGGAAATGAGCGTGAATCGAAAATTAGGACCCTTGTTGGTTTTTCCAAGCTTGCTGATGGGGTGTGCACAACTCCCGACAGACTTGGCTTTGCCCACACCAACCAAAGCATCATGGCAGCAAGAGTTGGCACAACTCCAAGTCGAGCCCATTGTGGGCACACTGACACTGAATGAAGCCATCGCGCGGGGCCTGAAGTACAACTTGGACCGCCGCGCCAAACAACTGGAAATGGAAATTGCCTCTGGCCAGTACGAGTCGGCCTTGCAGGAAATGCTGCCCCGCGCCCGCGCGCAAATCGACCGCAATAACCGCAGCCAAGAACTCCTGAGGCGCAACTCCAACGGAACCCCCAGCAACGCCACCACAGACCGCAACCACACCATCCAGGACGTGGGCGTCTCTTGGAGCCTGTTGGAGTTTGGGGTGGGGTACTACAACTCCAAGCAAGCACGCGAGCGGGTCCACATTGCCAACGAACGCCGCCGCAAACTGATCCACACCCTGATCCAGGATGTGCGCAGCGCCTACTGGCGTGCTGCCTGTGCCCAGGCCATGCGAGAAGATCTGAAAAACACCATTGCAAAGGCCGAAAAAGCGCTGGAAGACTCCAGGGCCATCGAAACAGAAAGAGTCCGGGCACCCACGGAGTCACTCACATTTCAAAAGCAATTGCTGGAGAGCCTGCGCACACTGGAACTCATTGATCAAGATTTGGCACCCGCCCAGGTGGAGCTGGCCACCTTGATCAACGCGCCATCGGGCCAAACATTGACCCTCGATACCCGATGGCCTGATTTGAACAAAGCGTTCACGACACCCATCGAGGTGCTTGAAAACACGGCCCTTGAGCGCAATGCCGATCTGCGTGAAGTGCAGCACCAAGGCCGAATAGCACGCGACGAAACCCGCAAGGTTCTGGCCAGAATGTTCCCCAACTTGACCTTCGGCGTTTCGGCCAAATACGACACCGACAGCTACCAGGTGCACAACCAATGGGAGCAAGCGAGCTTGCAGTTGTCATTCAACCTGATGAACCTGTTCACCGGCCCTGCCCAAATGCGCTTAGCCGAAGCCGGTGTAGCGCTTGCCGACCAGCGTCGCATGGTCATGCAAATGGCTGTTTTGACACAAGTGCATCTGGGCCGACTCAACTGGCAAAACACCCAAAAACAAAACCAACGGGCCGAACAAATTTGGGCTGTTGACAGCCGCTTGGCCAATTTGGCCTCCGCGCGTGAGCAAGCCTTGATGCGGGGCAGCTTGGAAACCGTCAACGCCCAAGCCAGCGCTTTGCTCAGCCAATTCCGCCGCTACCAATCGGTCGCGCAAGTGCAGGTCGCAGAAAGTCGCCTGCGTGCGGTCATGGGGCTGGAGTTTGACGATGCCAATGTCGATCGCCTGGCACTCAAAGACATCATTGAAAAAGTCTCGCAATCCCCCTCGCTGACAGACAACCCGACATTGAAGATTTCACATGTTGCACGTTGACCGTTTTCACGCTGGGTTGGCCGCCGGATGGATGGCTCTGTGTCTCGCCTCTGGCGTCCAAGCTCAGGCCACAGGGACTTCAGGCGTGGACAGGCAAGAAATTCGCGCGCAGTTGCGGGCCATCCGTCACACCACCCTGTCGTCTGAAATCGGGGCTGTGGCGCAGCGCATCCTGGTGAAAGAAGGCCAGCGTTTTGAGATGGGCACCCCTTTGATCCAACTCGACTGCGCACTGCACGACGCCCAGCGTGCGAAATCGACCGCCGAGTTGGCCGGGGCGCAGCGCAGCTTGCAAGCCAACCAACGCTTAGCCGAGCTCAATGCCGCAGGGCTGATGGAACTGGATCTGGCCAAAAACGCGGTCGAAAAGTCCCAAGCCGAATTGCGCATCAGCGAGACCCAGCTGTCAAAATGCGAGATCAAAGCCCCCTTTGCCGGCATCGTGGCCGAGCAACGCATCCGTGAACAGCAATACGTTCAGCCCGGCACCCCCCTGGTGGATGTGCTGGACGACTCCGCATACGAACTCGAATTTTTAGCGCCCTCCACTTGGCTGTCCCGTTTGCGTGTCGGCATGGTGGTGCGTGTCAGCGTGGACGAAGTGCGCCGCAATGCGGTCGCACGAATTGTGCGCATCAGCCCCAGGATTGACCCCGTGAGCCAATCCATCAAGGTGGTGGCCAATCTTGAAGGTCACGTTGCGGACCTCAAAGCGGGCATGAGTGGCCGCTTGCAGTTGCCCTGATCAACCCGAGCCAAAGGTCGTCCTTGCCTTTGCCGCCTCCCAGAACCGAATGCCCAGCATGGCCCAGAAAAAGAACACATCCATTCAACTGACCGAAGTGCCTAAGTCAGCAGGTCCCGCCGACATGGCGCCAAAGCGCAAGCGCAAAGTTCGCCAACCCGCAGAGATGCTGGTGCTCGAACAAAGGATGATGTTTGACGGCGCTGCCGCATCAACGGTCGAATTGACCCTGGACCCACCCACAGCCCTGGAAGCAGCCAGTCAAAACAAAGCGGCGCCTGCCAGCGCCCAAGAACCGGACGTGGTAATTCCACAAGCGCTCGCTGTCCCCCCATCCAAGTCAGCGACTGAAGAAAAAGCCGAGCAGAGCGAAACGTTTTTGGCACCACCCCCAAATGTCGAAACTCGCTTGATCATCGTCAGTGGATCCTTGCACGAGTCAGACCGGATCGCTTTGGGCTTGGCCGACAAAGGCGAGGTGGTGGAACTCGCCGAAGGCACCGACGAACTGAGCCAAATTTCTCAGCTGCTGGCAAGCCGCAGCCAAATCCAAGAGCTGCACATCATCAGCCATGGCGAGCCCGGCACTTTGCTGCTGGGTGAGTTGCGTCTGGACAACAGCACATTGCAAGCGCGTCAAGCCGAAATTCTCAACTGGCAAGCATCGCTGACGGCCAACGCCGACATCCTGCTCTACGGTTGCGATGTCGGCTCGGGCGATGCCGGCCTCGTCTTTTTGCAAACCCTGCAAGGCCTGACCGGTGCCGATGTGGCCGCTTCGAGCGACGACACCGGTAGCCGGCAATTCGGCGGCAACAACACGCTCGAATTGCGTCTGGGTCAAGTCGATGCCACTTCCGCCTTGGACACGGAACTGCTGGACGCCTTGGGCCTGTTGCTTGACACCACGCCACCCGCCGCTGCCACCACACAGATCAGCTTCTCGGGGGCGGCCATCACCGTCACCGTCAATCTGACCGAAAGCGTTGCAGCCAGCACCAACCTGGCCAATTCCACCTTGGCTTTGACCACGGGCGGTGCCGCCCGCAGCGCCAGCTTTCTCGCGGCCGAGTCCGACCTGGCCACCGGCAAACTGGTTTACCGCTACAGCGGCAACGATTTCACGCAAGGTGTCCAGCTGGGGCAAATCAGCCTGAATGGCGCGGTGATCCGCGATGCCGCAGGCAACGCCCTCACCCCTGCAGGCCTGAACCCCTTGCTCGCCTCGATCGACGTGACCGAAGGCCAAACCCTCAGTTTCAATGGCGGCTACACCGGCTCGGGCGACTTCATCAAGACCGGCCTGGGCGAATTGAACCTTACCGGCAACAGCACCCACACCGGCAACACCGTGGTGCGCGGCGGCACGCTCACCATCACCAGCGACCTGCAATTGGGCCCCAATGTGCCCACCCCCACCGCTGGCCGCTTGGTCATCGAGGACGGCGGCAAACTCAAAATCAACGCCACCTTGGCACTCGACCCCGAGCGCGGCATCCGTGTGCTAGGACAAGGCACGATCGAAGTGGCCAGCGGTTTCACCGCCACCTACAACGGCATCATCACCGGCGCCAACGCGGGCAGCGGCCTGATCAAAACCGGTGCGGGCACCTTGGTGCTGGGCGGCGCGCACACCTATTCGGGCAGCACCGACATCCAGGCCGGTGTGCTGGCCGTCAGCGGCAGCCTGGCCGATGCCACCACCGTGAAGGTCGCACAAGGCGCCACCTACCAGCTCAACAGCAGCGACACGGTCGCCGCCATCGAAGGCGCGGGCAGCATCACCAGCGGTGCCCTGACAGGCGCAGTCGCCACCCTGACCGTGAGCGGCAACACCTCCCCTTTCAGCGGCGTGATCGGTGACGGCACAGCCGGGGGCAAGCTGGCCCTGACCAAGGTTGGTGCAGACACCTTGACCCTGAGCGGCCTGAACACCTACACCGGGGCCACTGCCATCAACGCGGGCACCTTGCTGCTGAGCGAAGGCGGCTACCGCTCGCCGTCTTTCAACATCGCCACAGGGGCGGTGCTGAGACTGCACACCGATGCTTGGTTGGATTACGGCAACAACACCAGCTTCACCGGCACGGGCACCTTGCTAAAAACCGGTTTCGGTACGGCTTTGTGGGGAACAACAGCCGCCACTTTTGCCATGGGCTCAGGCGGCCTGATCGACGTTCAAGCCGGTACCTTCACCGGCGGCGCATCGTCCAACGAAATCTGGACCAACAACCTGGCCAGCCTGAACGTGGCCGCCCAAGCGGTCTTTCGCACTGTTGAGGCCGATGTCCGCGTCGACGCCCTGACGGGCTCGGGCGCCGTGCAAATGGGTTGGGGTGGCACCGCCAACGCGGGCCTGACCGTTGGCGTGAACAACTTCGCAGCGGGCACCTACAACATCAGCGCAGGCAGCGCCACTTTCAGCGGCACCCTGTTTGACTCTGGCCGCCTGATCAAGGCGGGCACAGGCACGCTCACGCTGTCAGGCACCAATGTTCACACAGGTGCCACCACAGTGCAGGCTGGCACCTTGCGCCTGGGCGCCGACCAGGCCTTCAGCGCCGCCTCCGCCCTGACCATCAACCCTGGCGCAACCTTTGACCTGAATGGCAAACGCCAAACCCTGATTTCTGTGGTGCAAGGCACGGGTACCGGCGTGGCCGCCCTGACTTTGGGCACCGGCGGTCAGCTCGAAATCGACGGCAACAACCTCACGTTTGGTGGCGTCATCAGTGGCGACGGCAGCCTGCGCAAAGTGGGCAACACCACCCTCACGCTGACCGGCGCCAGCACTTTCACGGGT
>CANGZO010000073.1 GCA_947458305.1 Comamonadaceae bacterium | reverse complement strand
GGGGCAAGACCGCCACCGCGGCGACGGTGACGAGTTGCCACGCCACATCGACCCCCTGAAAACCACGCAGTTTGCGCGACTGGACTTGCCCAACCGCAAGCCCGTGCGCAGCAGCGGCCAGCCTGACCCGACACGCACCAGCATCGACAGCTTGGCCAGCAGCGGCCGCCGTGGCGGTGGCGGCGGTTACGGCGGTGGCAACCGGGGTGGAAACGGCGGCGGCGGCGGTCGTGGCTTCGGTCGCTGATCAGCCCACTGCACCATGAACAGAGCCCGCCAGAAGCGGGCTCTTTTTTTGCACGATGGGCCCGGCTGAATCAGTCGCGCACGAACAAGGTCACCAGCGGATCCGGGCCGACTTGGCGGCTCCAGTGGCCGTGCACGGTGGGGTCAAACGTGGCCCCTTCGGGCAGGGTGTCGGCCGAGTAGAAGAATTCACCCGGGCTAAAAACGCGCGAGCTGCCGTCTTGCAAAAAAATCTCCATTTGGCCACCCAACACAAACAGCCACTGCGGGTTACCGGTGCAATGGAAGCTGCTGCGAAAACCCACCGGACTTTGGCGCAACTGGCAGGCGCTGGCCGCCATCAGGGAAGACAACTGGCTCTGCGGTGTGCCCTCGGTCAGGGCCACCCATTCCTCACGAAAACGGGCACGCCCATCGGTGTCGGTGAAGAGAATGACTTTTTTCAGCTCGGTCATGGTGGGCGTTCTTCCATCAATATGAAGGAAGGATTGTCGCCGAGCCAACACCCAGCAAGGGTTAATCAGAGGAAAAATGGGGTCACAATGGTGTGATGATCACACCCAAGGCTGGCATTTGCACTGCCTCAGTCATTCACCCATCAGGCCAATCGATGACCACCAAACCCGATGTTCTGGCAGTTGCCAAACTGCACCCTTTTTATCTGCAGGCTCTGCAAACCTTGTACACCGTGCATGACCGCACCCACACCGAGGACCCAGCCGCCTTTGCCGCTTTGGCGCCCCGCATTGTCGGCGTAGCGGGCACGGGCGAAGCCAGCGTGCCACGCAGCTTGTTGGCGCAGTTGCCCCATGCCAAAGTGGTGTCTGTGTTTGGCGTGGGTTACGACGGAGTCGACGTGGACGCCGCCATCGAGTTCGGCATTCCAGTGACCCACACCCCCGACGTGTTGACCGACGATGTGGCCGATCTGGCCATGGGCCTGGTGCTGTCGGTGGGGCGGGCCATACCGCAGGCCGACCAATTTGTGCGCGCAGGTCGCTGGCCATCCGGGCCCATCACGCTGGCGCGCAAAGTCTCGGGTGCGCGCATGGGCATCGTGGGCCTGGGCCGCATCGGCAAAGCCATTGCGCAGCGCGCCCAAGCCTTTGGCATGTCCATTGCCTACACCGCCCGAAGTGAAAAGCCCGACTCGGGTTTCACGTTCTTCCCAAGCACCGTGGAGCTGGCCGCCCATGTGGATTTTTTGGTGGCCATCACGCCCGGTGGGGCCGGGACCCGGCATTTGATCAACGCCCAAGTTCTCAAAGCACTTGGACCCCGAGGGTTTTTGATCAACGTGGCGCGCGGCAGCGTGGTCGACGAGTCCGCCTTGATCGAGGCCTTGCAACAAGGCACCATCGCCGGCGCAGGATTGGATGTGTTTGCCCAAGAACCCCAGGTGCCCGAAGCCCTTTGGAGCCTGAACAATGTGGTGCTCACCCCCCACATGGCCAGCGCCACCACCGAAACACGACAGGCCATGGCCGATCTGGCTTTTGCCAACATGCAGGCGGGCATTTCGGGTCAGCCCTTGCGCACGCCCGTGCCCGAGTGCATGGCCTTCCTGAAATCGTGAGCGACACGTCGGCATGAACACCCCGCCTTTGCGCCTGATCGTGATGGGCGTTGCCGGTTGCGGCAAGACCACCTTGGCAAAGGCTTTGGGTCAACGCATGGGCCTGGATATGGCCGATGGCGACGACCTGCACCTGCCCCAGAGTGTCGAAAAAATGCGCGCCGGCATCCCTTTGCAAGACAGCGACCGCTGGCCTTGGCTGGACCGCATCGGGGCACATTTGACCGAACCACACCCCCAAGGCCGTGTGGTGGCCTGCTCGGCGCTCAAGCGCGCCTACCGTGACCGCATTCGGGCGCAAGCGGGTGAGGTGTTTTTCATCTTCCTGAACGGCGACTTTGAGCTGATTGGCCAACGCATGCGTCAGCGCCAAGGCCACTACATGCCTTTGGATTTGCTCGAGAGTCAATTTCGCACCCTCGAGCGGCCGCAAGCTGATGAATGCGATGTCATCGAGCTGCCGATCACCGAAGCGATTGACGACTTGGTGCGCTTGGCATGGACTGCGGCGCAAACACATCTTCAACACCCGGCCTCCTCCACAACCGAGACTTCGCCATGAAAACCGTTGTTTGCCACTCGGCCCAAGACCTGCGCATCGAAAACACCGAACTGCCCGCCTTGGGCGAGCACCAGCTGCGCGTGAATGTGGCCTATGGCGGCATTTGCGGCTCAGACCTGCATTACTACCAACACGGCGGCTTTGGCACGGTGCGTATCCAACAGCCCATTGCGCTGGGCCACGAGATATCGGGTGTGGTCGATGCTGTGGGTACGGGTGTCCGCAATGTGCCCCAAGGCCAACGCATCGCCATCTCGCCTTCGCGCCCTTGCGGCCACTGCCGTTTTTGCCAGGCTGGGCAACACAACCATTGCCTCAACATGCGTTTTTACGGCAGCGCCATGCCCTTTCCCCACATCCAGGGGGGCTTCAGTGAGCAACTCATCATCGAGGGTTACCAGGCCCACCCGATTGCCGACCACCTGAGCCTGTCCGAAGCCGCTTTGGCCGAGCCCCTGTCGGTAGGCTTGCACGCCATCCAGCGGGCGGGCAGCGTGCTGGGCAAGCAGGTGCTGGTCACCGGTTGCGGCCCCATTGGCTCACTCTTGATGGGTGCTTTGCGCCGTGCAGGTGCCGCCCGCATCGTGGCCGCCGACATCGCCGATTTGCCTTTGAAGTGCGCCAAGGAGATGGGCGCAGACGAGACCATCAACCTCAAGACCCACCCCCAAGCGCTGGACCCCTACAAGGTGGACAAAGGCCAGTTTGACGTGGTGTTTGAAGCCTCGGGCAGCGAAGCCGCTTTGCGCGTGGGTCTGGACACCATCGTGCCCCGGGGCGTGCTGATCACGGTGGGCATGGGTGGCGACATCAGCCTGCCCATGACGCAAATCGTGGCCAAAGAAGTGGACCTGCGCGGCACCTTCCGCTTCCACGCCGAATTCGCCACGGCCGTGCGCTTTTTGAATGAAGGCCTGGTCAATGGCAAACCCGTGATCACCGGCATCTTGCCCGTGGACCGCGCGATCGAAGCCTTTGATCTGGCCGCCGACAAAAGCCAGTCGCTCAAGGTACAGATTTCTTTTCAAAACGCCTGAAAATCGCAGGTTTTTCCAGCCCACTTTAGAAAGTACACAACATGTCCAAAATCGCCCTCGTCACCGGTGCCAGCTCCGGCATCGGCAAAGCCTGCGCTCTGGCCCTGCTCAAAGAAGGCTGGCAAGTGGTCTTGGTCGGTCGCCGCGCCGATGCGCTGGCCACTGCCGTGCTTGAGGCCGGTGCCAACGCTGGCAACGCCCACGCCATCCCGACCGACCTGTCCAAAGAGCCTGAAGTCAAAGCCCTGTTTGAACAGATTCGCGCGCGCTTTGGCCGCCTCGACTTGGTGTTCAACAACGCGGGCATCTCCCTGCCCTACACCTTGCCAGGCGACCTGTCGGGTGACGAATGGCGCCGTGCGGTGGACATCAACCTGAACGGCGCGTTCTACACCTTGTCGTACGCTTTCAAGCTGATGCAAGAGCAAAGCCCGCAAGGCGGCCGCATCATCAACAACGGCTCGATCTCGGCCCATGTGCCACGCCCGGGCTCCATTGCCTACACCGCCACCAAACACGCCATCTCGGGCCTGACCCGCGCTGCGTCTTTGGACGGCCGCCCCTACAGCATCGCGGTGGGTCAAATCGACATCGGCAACGTGGCCTCAGACATGACGCTCAAAATGGCCTCAGGCGTGCACCAGGCCGACCTGAGCATCAAGGCCGAACCGCGCATGGACATGAGCGCCGTGGTCGAGACCTTCATGACCATGGCGCGCCTGCCTTTGTCGGCCAACATCTTGTTCACCACAGTCATGGCGACCAACATGCCATTTGTCGGCCGCGGTTGATCAAGCGCTGATGCGCACCACCGCATCAGCGCGCTTGTGCAGATCGGGCAACAGCTCCAAGCCCAGACCGGGCTTGTCGTTCAGGCTGATCATGCCGTTCCTCACTTGCGGCAACTCGGTCACCAGTTCCTTGTACCAGCCGCTGTAAAAAGCCCGCACACTCTCTTGAATGAGCGCATTGGGCGCGTGCAGCGACAAGTGGGTGGACGCGGCCCACACCACCGGCCCGGTGCAGTCGTGCGGTGCCACGGGCAGCTGCCAAGCATCGGCCATGGCGGCGATCTTGCGCGCTTCGGTCAGGCCACCGCACCAGCTCAAATCGAGCATGGCCACACCCGCCACACTGGTTTGCAAATAATCCTTGAAACCCCACTTGTAGCTGAGCGTTTCGCTCGCGCAAATCAGGGCCTTGCAGTCCACCGCGTATTGCTTGAGCAAATCGAGGCTGTCCATGCGGATCGCGTCTTCGTGCCAGAAGGTGTCGAACTCCTGCAGCGCCCGTGAAATCTTTTGCGCCATAGGCAAGCGCCACAGGCTGTGGAACTCCACCATGATGTCCATCTTGTCGCCCACCGCATTTCGGATTTTGCGAAAAGGCTCCAAAGCCGTGTTCAGGTCTTGCGGGCTGATGTACTGGCCGTGCGACTTTTCTGCGGCCACATCAAAAGGCCAGATTTTCATGCCGGTGATGCCTTCGGACAGCAGCGACTCGGCCACCTCGTCCGCACGGTGCAAAAAGCCTTGCAGGTCTTCATAAGGGCCTGCGCTCTGCCCCAAGCCCCAATTGCTGCTGGTCTGGTTCACGTTACTGCGGATGTACTGGTAGCCCGCGCAGGTGTTGTACACGCGAATCTCATCGCGGCTCTTGCCACCGAGCGCGGTGTAGACGGGCATGTCCGCGGCTTTGCCAAAAATGTCCCACAGCGCGATGTCCACCGCCGAGTTGCCGCGTGTCTCGACCCCGGACCCGCGCCAACCCAAATAGCCGGTGAGGTCTCGCTGGCGCGACTCGATGGCCAGCGGGTCTTGCCCCACCAATTTAGGGGCGACCCACTCGTGCAGATAGGCCTCTACCGCTTGCGCACCCATGAAGGTTTCGCCCAGGCCCACCAGGCCCTCATCGGTGTGCAGGCGCACCCAAATGATGTTGGGGAATTCACCCAAGCGAATGGTTTCGAGTTGTGTGATTTTCATAGGGACACCCATCGAGACGTTAAAAAAGCCCCACAGCTTCTGGCTGTGGAGCTTCTGGGCTCAGCGCACTGCAAAAATGGCTGAGAGACTAGGCTGCAATCAACCGCCGCGGGCCTTGCGCAGTTCGTCTTGCACGGCTTTGATCGCATCTGCACCGATCGAGTCTTTGTGCTTGTCGTACACCGAAGCCACGCGTGCGCGGATGCGGTTCTGCTCGGCAGCACTGACTTCGTTGACCTGCATGCCCTTGGTTTTGAGCGAAGCCAAAGATCTTTCGTTCAGAGCGCGGTTGGCGGCACGCTGGACTTTCTGGCCTTCCAAGGCGGCTTCACGCAGCACCGCTTGCTCTTGTGGGTTCAGCTGGTCCCACAGTTTCTTGCTGTAAAGAATCAGGAAAGGCGTGTAAGCATGTCGCGTGACGCTCAAGAACCGCTGCACTTCGTTGAACTTGGAGGTCTCAATCGTCACGAAGGGATTTTCCTGACCGTCAATGGTCTTGGTTTCCAGCGCGGTGAAGACCTCGCCAAAAGCCATGGGCACGGCGTTGGTGCCCAGCGTCCTGAAAGTGTCCAAGAAGATGTTGTTCTGCATCACGCGAACTTTGACACCTTCAAAATCTTCCAACTTGGTGACTGGGCGCTTGCTGTTGGTGAGGTTACGGAAACCGTTCTCCCAATACGCCAGATTCACCAGGCCAGCCGCTTCCAGTCGGGCATTGAAAAATCTGCCTGCGGGGCCATCGAGCACCGCATCGGCTTCTTTTTCATTGGCAAACAAGAATGGCAAATCGAACACACCCAACTCTTTGACAATGCCGACCAAGGGCGAGCTGGAGGTGCACACCATTTCTTGGGTGCCGGCACGCAGCGCCTGAGTCGCTGGCAAATCGCCGCCCGCAGCACCACCCCAGAACGCGGTGATCTTCATCTTGCCGCCGGTTTTGGCCGCGAGCACTTCTTGCATTTTCTTCACGCCGACACCGACCGGGTGGTCTTCGTTCACGCCGTTGGTGAACTTGATGTTGCGTTCAGCAAACTGGGCCATGGCGCTGGAGGCCACCAAGAAAGTGCCTGCAATTAGGGCCACCAAATTTCTGCGTTTCATCATGCATGTCTCCTTTAGAAAAGTACTACGGGTTAAAAAATCATCTCAGCATCCATTTCATCGGCTCGATGACGATGGCAGGAAAAACAATCAACAAAGCCAGCACAGCGAGTTGCGCCAACAAAAATGGCAGCACCCCTCTGAAAGCCGTGTCCATGTTGATCTTGGCCACACCACACACCACATTGAGCACTGTGCCCACGGGCGGTGTGATCAGGCCAATGGCGTTGTTCATGATGAAAAGTACGCCAAAGTAAACGGGGTCAATGCCCGCTTGCTTGACCAAAGGCATCAGCACCGGCGTGAGAATCAGCACCGTGGGTGTGAAGTCCAGAGCGGTACCGACCACAATGACCAAGAGCATCAACACCACCATCAACAACATCTTGTTGTCCATCAGCGGCTCCATCATCTTGGCCACTTCTGCAGGGATATTGGCCACGGTGATCAACCAGGCGCTGACCATGGCTGCCGCCACCAAAAACATGATGACCGCGGTGGTCTTGCCCGCGGTCAGGATCAGGCTGTAGAGCTTGGACCATTGCAGTTCACGGTAGATGAACGCGCCCACCACAAAACTGTAGACCGCCGCCACCACCGCCGCCTCGGTGGGGGTGAACACGCCAAACTTCATGCCGCCGATGATGAACACCGGCAAACCCAGTGCCAAAAGGCCTTCACGGGTGGCCTTGATCCTTTCACCCATCGGCATGCGAGGTCCTGGCTGCACGTTTTCGCGCTTGGCCACCCACCACCAAGTCAAGCCAATGGCCATGCCCATCAACAGCCCCGGCACAATCCCCGCCAAAAACAGCTTGGTGATGGACACGTTCGCTGCAACGCCAAAGATGATGAAACCGATGGAAGGCGGAATCACGGGTGCGATGATGCCGCCCGAGGCGATCAAGCCTGCCGAGCGGCCCACGTTGTAGCCTGCCCGCTTCATCATCGGGATCAGCAAGGCCGCGAGCGCCGCCGTGTCGGCCACGGCCGAACCCGACAGCGATGCCATGATGACCGCGGCCATCACGGCCACATAGCCCAGACCGCCCCTGAAATGACCGACCCAAGCCATGGCCAGGTTCACGATGCGGCGACTCAAACCGCCCGCATTCATGAACTCGCCCGCCAACAAGAAGAACGGCACCGCCAGCAAGGGGAAGTTGTCGGCCCCATCGACAAAGCGCTGCGCCAAAATTTGGCTGTCGAACGCATTGATCATGCCGTTCGAAGCCATGTAGGCCATCAAGCTCAGACCACACACCAACAAGGCATAGGCAATGGGCATGCCCAAGGCCATGGCCCCAAGCAGACTGAAAATAAAAACTGCGACGGTCATGCGCGTCCCCGTGCTTCAGGTGTGATCTCGGCCAGCACCACCTGATCCTCCGACTCGACCACCATGACCAGATCCGACTCGGCCAGACGACCTGTCAGCAAGAGGGCCAGTTTGTGCAGATTCATGATGCCCATGACGGCAGCCGTGATGTAGCCAATGCCATAAATCCAGATCATCGGAATGCCCACCACCACGGAAATATTGGTCACCTGCAGATCGTGCATCTTCCAAGTGCCTAAAAAGAAAAGCGCGTTGCAGCCGAGCATCAGCACTTCGCTCAGGAAAAAACACAGCTTCTTGCCACCCACGGGCAAACGCCGCACCAGCGTGTCCACGCCCAAATGACCTTTTTCCCGCATGGCCACCATGGCGCCGATATAGGTCAACCAGATGAAACAGTAGCGCGACATCTCGTCGGAGACCGATATGCCCGAATTGAAACCGTAGCGCAGCACCACGTTGCCAAACACCATGATGACCATGGCCACCAGGCAAGCCACCACCAGGAACTCGAGCAGTTTGAAAAAAGCGTCAATCGTTCGTTGCATCTGGGTCTCCCGCTTCAGGTCAGTGCCTTGACGGCTTTTCTTGGAGGCCGTGTTTGCGATTTGATGGGGGTCGCCACGCCAGAGACCATCGGCAACTTACGCCGCGAAGCCAGCACCTGCTCGATGTCTTGCCGGGCCCCCTCGATCAAGACCATGACAGCCCGCTCGGCCTTGGCCGGATTTCGGGCGATGACGGCGTTGAGCACCGCCCGGTGCAAAGGCAATGAGGTCTTGGTGCCATCCTGGATGCGGGTGGAAATCTCGAAGCTGGTGCGCAGCAAGGCATTGAGCGCCTTGCTCATTTGCACCAGCATGCGGTTGTGCGAGGCCTGCAGCAAACCTTCGTGAAACCGCAGGTCGTGCGTGACGTAGTCGCCGCCCTCTTCCACCGCTTGTTTCATGCCTGCGTAAGCGGCTTCGATGTGGGCAATGTCTTCGGGTGTGGCACGCTCAGCAGCCAGGCGCACCGCGGCGGGCTCGACCACACGGCGCAGCTCTTGCAAGTCTTTCAAAAATTCGGGTGTCAGGCCGCAGCGGGCCTGCCAGGCCACCACATCGGGGTCAAACCAGTTCCAGTGCGCATCGGGCATGACGCGGGTGCCCACCTTGGGGCCGGTCGATAACAAGCCCTTGGCCACGAGCGACTTGATGGCCTCGCGCACCACAGTGCGGCTCACGCCCAGCTCTTCGCACAAAACAGGCTCAGGCGGCAGGCTTGCGCCCACCGCATAGCGGCCAGACAAAATGGCCTGACCCAATAAATCAAGAGAATTTTTGTGGAAATTGTTTGTCATGGCCGAAAGCGTTCGAGCGACCTATCATATGATGATTGAAGGCCCGAGACAGACTCTGGTAAACCCTAGGCACAGTCTTATTGGCGTCTAGGGTTTGCCCGTATGTCGCTGGCTTTACAAGGCCTGATTGTTTTTCTATCGTCATACGATAGGATTTTCAAAATTCACGATTCACCCCCAACCTGGACACGCACCATGAGCGACACCCCCCGCAAAAAACCCGAAGAACTGCGCAGCCAACAATGGTTTGGCCGACAAGACCGCGACGGCTTTGCCTACCGCAGCTGGGTCAAAGGCAAGGGCGTGCCGCATGACCAGTTTGATGGCCGTCCCGTCATTGGCATCTGCAACACCTTCAGCGAACTGACCCCTTGCAACTCACATTTCCGCGCCTTGGCCGAGCAGGTCAAGATCGGCGTTTACGAGGGCGGCGGCTTCCCACTGGAATTTCCCGTGATGTCGCTGGGCGAAACCCTGTTGCGCCCCACCGCCATGCTGTACCGAAACCTGGCGTCCATGGACGTGGAAGAAAGCATCCGTGGCAACCCGATCGACGGTGTGGTGCTGCTGATGGGCTGCGACAAAACCACCCCCAGCTTGCTGATGGGCGCATCCAGCGTGGGCCTGCCCACCATTGGCATCAGCGGTGGCCCCATGCTCAATGGCAAATGGCGCGGCCAAGAACTCGGCTCAGGCACAGGCGTGTGGAGCATGAGCGAACAAGTGCGCGCAGGCACCCTCAAGCTGGCCGATTTCTTCGATGCCGAAAGCTGCATGCACCGCAGCCATGGCCACTGCATGACCATGGGCACTGCCAGCACGATGGCCTGCATGGTCGAGGCCTTGGGCATTGGTTTGCCAGGCAATGCCACCTTCCCTGCCGTGGATGGCCGACGCAATGTGTTGGC
>CANGZO010000072.1 GCA_947458305.1 Comamonadaceae bacterium | reverse complement strand
GTGGGCGGCACCGAGGGCTGCACCCACCTGCGAGAGATGCTGTTCAACATGGCCACGGCCGCCTACCAGACCTTGCCTTCAGGCCAATGGCAGCGCCGCGAACTGGCAGGCCAGCCCCACCCCGAAATGACCCAAGCGCCCTACTTCCTGGGCCAATGCCACAGCTGGGCCTATGACAGCCCGACGGTGCAAAGGGCCTATCCGATGTTTTTCAAGCCGAAGGCGACTGAGACACCGGGCAACTGAGCAGGTTCTCGCCTGCGATAATCCGCCTTCCTAAAAGCGCAGATGCGCTTTTCTTTTTCACAGCCTCTGTATCTACACCATGAACCGCTGCACTTTGGCCCTTTTCGGGCGTGCTTTGCTTTGCCTTGACTTCATCACCCCCCTTGAATCCGTGGAGGCCGCATGAGCAAGAAGGTCTTCATCAAAACGTTTGGCTGCCAGATGAACGAGTACGACTCGGACAAGATGGCCGATGTGCTGGGCGCGACCCAAGGCTATGAGCCCACCCAGGACGTCGACGAGGCCGATCTGATTTTGTTCAACACCTGCTCGGTACGCGAGAAGGCACAAGAAAAAGTCTTCAGCGATCTGGGCCGGGTGCAACACCTGAAAGCCAAGGGCGTGCTGATTGGCGTGGGCGGCTGCGTGGCCAGCCAAGAAGGTGCCGAGATCATCAAGCGTGCGCCTTATGTGGACGTGGTGTTTGGCCCCCAGACCCTGCACCGCCTGCCCGAGTTGCTGAATGAGCGCGAGCGCAAGCAGCGCCCACAAGTCGACATCAGTTTCCCCGAGATTGAAAAGTTCGACCACCTGCCGCCCGCCAAGGTGGACGGTGCCACGGCCTTTGTCTCGATCATGGAAGGTTGCAGCAAATACTGCAGCTATTGCGTGGTGCCTTACACCCGGGGCGAAGAAGTGTCACGCCCCTTTGACGATGTGCTGGTCGAGGTAGCGGGCTTGGCCGCGCAAGGCGTGAAAGAGATCACGCTGCTGGGCCAGAACGTGAACGCTTACCGGGGCAAGATGGGCGGCACCTCAGAGATTGCCGACTTTGCGCTGCTGCTGGAGTACGTGGCCGACATGCCGGGCATCGAGCGCATCCGCTACGTGACCAGCCACCCCAACGAGTTCACCCAGCGCCTGATCGACGCTTACGAGAAGATCCCCAAACTGGTGAGCCATTTGCACCTGCCGGTGCAGCACGGATCTGACAAAATTTTGATGGCCATGAAGCGCGGTTACACCGCCATGGAATACAAGAGCACCATCCGCAAGCTGCGGGCGATTCGCCCCGATATGTCGCTCAGCAGCGACTTCATCGTGGGCTTCCCCGGTGAGACCGAGGACGACTTCAACAAGATGATGAAGCTGATCACCGATGTGGGTTTTGACACCAGCTTCAGTTTCATCTTCAGCCCCCGCCCCGGCACGCCTGCGGCCAACCTGCACGACGACACGCCGCACGCCGAAAAATTGCGCCGCCTGCACCACCTGCAAGCCACCATCGAAGAAAACGTGCAGCGCATCGGCGAGAGCCGCGTGGGCACGGTGCAGCGCATTTTGGTGGAGCGCCCATCACGCAAGGACGCGACCGAGCTGGCTGGCCGCACCGAGTGCAACCGGGTGGTCAACTTCCCCGGCGGTCCCAACATGGACCGCCTGATTGGTCAGATGGCGGATGTGCGCATCACCCAAGGCCTGTCGCACTCGCTGCGCGGGGCGTTGGTGATCCAAGACTGATCAGGACTCGCGCCCGACTTCGCGGATGTAGCGGCGATAGTCGCCATGCGGGATGGGTGTGCAGCCATCCACCGAGCGGTTGTACACATAGGTCTGCACGGGCTGGCCTTGCAGCGGGCCGCCGACCACCGTGACCACCTCTCGCCAGTATTGGGATGCAGCGCGGTCGCAAGGTACCAAGCCTTCCACCACATCCAGCTGGGCCAGGTGTTCGTCATCGACTTCATAGACTTCGCCCGTTACAAAGCCCTCGCCGTTGAGGAAACCAGGGTAGCGCCCCACGTCGACCAAGCGGCCGGCAACTTGGGCTGCGCCCACAAAACGGGCGCCATGCATTTCAGCCTGCAGTCGAAGTCCGGGCATCAGCGTGCCGTATATGAAAAGTCGGTTCATCGATAGACCGTCAATGAAGATCAACGCAGCATGCCGGGGAAGCCCCCACCGCCGCCCATCATGCCTTTCATGGCGCCCATGCGTTTCATCATTTTCATCATGCCGCCGCCGGACATTTTTTTCATCATGTCCTGCATCTGCTCAAACTCCTTGAGCATGCGGTTGACGTCCTGCACCTGAACGCCTGCACCCGCGGCGATGCGGCGCTTGCGCGTAGCTTTGATGAGTTCGGGTTTTTTCCGCTCTTGCGGCGTCATGCTGTGGATGATGCCTTGCTTGCGGCCGATGTCTTTTTCAACCTTGTCCATGTCCATGGACCCGGCCTTGGCCGTCAGCTGGCTGGGCAGCTTGTCCATCAGGCTCGACAAACCACCCATTTGCTTCATCTGCTGGATCTGCGCCAAAAAGTCGTTCAAATCAAAACTGCCGCCACTTTTGACCTTGGACGCCAGCTTTTGTGCGGCCTCCATGTCCACACCGGCCGTGACCTGCTCAACCAGGGCCACGATGTCACCCATGCCCAGCACCCGGCCTGCGTGGCGTTCGGCGTCGAACACTTCCAGGCCGTCAATTTTTTCACTCGTACCCGCAAACTTGATGGGCACGCCCGTGATCTGGCGCACCGACAGGGCCGCACCACCGCGTGAATCGCCATCGAGTTTGGTGAGCACAATGCCCGTGAGCGGCAAGGCGTCGCTGAACGCTTTGGCGGTGTTGGCCGCATCCTGACCCTGCATGGCGTCCACCACGAAGAGGGTTTCCACGGGCTTGAGCTCAGCGTGCAGCGCCTTGATTTCAGCCATCAAGGCTTCGTCAATCGCCAGCCGGCCGGCGGTGTCAACCAGCAGCACATCAAAGAAGTGCTTGCGGGCGTAATCGATGGCTGCGCGGGCAATGTCGATCGGCTTTTGGTCGGGCGAGCTGGGGAACCATTCGGCCCCGGCCTGCGCCGTGACCGTCTTGAGCTGCTCAATGGCGGCAGGGCGGTACACGTCACCCGAGACGGTCAGCACTTTCTTTTTGCGCTTTTCAATCAGGTGCTTGGCCAGCTTGGCGGTGGTGGTGGTTTTACCGGCACCTTGCAAACCGGCCATCAGGATCACGGCGGGCGGCTGCGCGGCCAGGTTGATGTCGGACACGCCCTCGCCCATGGTGGCGGCGAGTTCTTTGTTGACCACACCCACCAAGGCCTGGCCTGGTTTCAAAGAACCCATGACCTCCTGGCCCAGGGCTTTTTCCTTCACGCGCGCAATGAAGTCGCGCACCACCGGCAAGGCCACATCGGCTTCGAGCAGGGCCATGCGCACCTCGCGCAGCATGTCGGCCACGTTCGATTCGGTGATGCGGGCCTGTCCGCTGAGGGTCTTGACGAGGCGTGAGAGTTTGTCGGTCAGGGCGGAGGCCATGGTGGAATCCAGAAAAAACCGGTTGAGCGTGTTGGCGAAACCCCTGTGGCTGCGCCCGAAAGGCTAAACTCGGCTCCATGATTTTAGCGAGTGCGCCTTTTTGGACGCTGCCCTTCTCGGCATTGGCAGCATTGATTTATGCCTTGCCCGCTCTGGTGCCCAGCCGCCTGAGCGATGCGCACGCGCGCCGCCTGCTCTGGCTGGCTTGGGGGATGCATGCCATCAGCCTGCTGGCGCTTTTGATGGGCCCTGTTCGCTTTGGCTTCGCGCCAGCCCTGTCGGTCACTGCGTGGCTGGTGGTCACGGCTTACATGATCGAGACCCAGTTTTTCCCCAAATTCAAAGCCCGCTGGGCGGTGGGCAGTTTAGGTTCTGTCACCGTGGTGCTCGCTTGGATTTTTCCTGGCACCCTGTTGACCAACCAAGCCTCGGCTTGGCTGCCTTTGCACTTTGCTTTGGGTTTGTCGGCCTATGGGATGTTTGCCGCTGCGGTGGTTCACGCTTGGATGATGACCCGCACAGAGCAAGATATTCGCCAAGCCCATGAAGGCTCGAGTGGTTTGCCTCTCTTGACGCTGGAACGCCTCACCTTTCGCTTTGTCACCGCGGGCTTTTTGCTGCTGACCGCCACCTTGGTCGCTGGCGCCCTGTTTGGGGAAGCCTTGTACGGCCAAGGCCATACCGAATGGCGTTGGGACCATAAGCGGGTATTCGCCCTGTTGTCATGGCTGACTTTTGCCACTTTGTTGGTGGGGCGCAGCCAATGGGGATGGCGTGGCCGCCGCGCCGTGCGGGTGCTCTACATCGGCGCGGGCTTGCTTCTGCTGTCTTATGCAGGTTCGCGGTTTGTACTGGAAGTCTTGATTGGGCGTGCTGTATGAAATACCTGATCTGGCTGCTGATCATCTTGGCCGCGATTTGGGCATTCAAACGCAGCCGCAGGCCAGCCAAGCCCGCCGAAGAAAAGAAGCCGCCCAGCGCAAACCCTTCCAATATGGTGGCTTGTGCCCACTGCGGGCTCCATTTGCCACAAGAAGAAGCTGTCACCGGAACCAAAGGCCTGTATTGCAGTACCGAGCACCGTGCCGCCGCTCAAGACCGCAACCCCGTTTGATCTGTCTTGGCCTGACCTGTCGCTCTCGCTGAGTCAGTATTTGGCTGCCACCTTGCCACCTTCTTTGAACCGAAGCACCATGCCCTGTTCACCTGCTGCCCCCTCTGCGATTTGGCTGGATGGCTGGTACACACCTGCACAGCGGATAGATTCCCCCAATTTTGGCGCCAGACCCGAAGGGGCATGCATTGACTTGGTGGTGATCCATTCCATCAGCCTGCCCCCTGGCCAATATGGTGGTCCACAGGTGCAGGCCCTTTTCACGAACCAACTGGACTGGGATGCCCACCCCTATTTCAAGCAAATCAGGGGCTTGCAAGTGTCTACCCATTTTTTCATTCGCCGTGATGGGGCTTTGATCCAGTTTGTCAGCACCAAGGACCGGGCTTGGCATGCCGGACAGTCCGAATACCGCGGGCGCCCCCAATGCAACGACGACTCTGTCGGCATCGAGCTGGAGGGCCTGGAGGGCGATGTGTTTACACAAGCTCAATATGTGCAACTGGCTCGCCTTTGCCAAGATTTGCATGACCACCACCCGATCGCCCATGTGGCTGGACATGAGCACGTGGCACCAGGCCGCAAGCAAGACCCCGGGCCTGGTTTTGCATGGGACCACCTCAAAGGTTTGTTGAACTTCCCGGATTCGTACTTTCCCTAGGAATTCAAAGCCACACTTTGAAAAAATTTTTTTTCGAATTTTTTACATTTTTAAAGCGGTTCCATCACTTTTAATTGTCAACTTCAAAAGTTGAAGCCCAGACTTTCAAAGCCCTTGAAAGACAAAGCCCGTCTAAAGGCTCACGGTTATTGGCTTGGCACCTTAAAACGCAGCTTTTAAAGCCTTCGCAGCGATTTTTTTCAGGCTCTGAAAACGGCTTAGAAATGCATGTTTTGCGGCCAAGGCCAAGCCGGAGCCAAAAAGCATCGGTACACTACCTGTAGTGGCTTGCAAGGGTCCCAGACACCAGATATAGTGTCTGAAACAAATTCTCACATTTGAAATAGCACCCGGGTTCAAGCACTTGTTAACACCCCAAAACAGACCATAAATTAGAAAAAAACCATGCAAACAGACCTCAACGTTTCCCCTTCCGCATCTGGCATGCTGAGCCAGCCACTGTCAGACCGTGCGGGCCAAGCCTCCGCCCAAAGCCTGAATCAATACCAAATCATTCGGCGCAACGGTGCGGTCGTGCCGTTTGAACCCAGCAAAATTGCCGTCGCGCTGATGAAAGCTTTTTTGGCTGTGCACGGCACCCAGGGCGCTGCATCGGCCAGCGTGCGAGAGGTGGTGGAAGAGTTGACACAAAACGTGGTGCGTGCGCTGATGCGCTCACGACCAGGCGGCGGCACCTTCCATATTGAAGATGTGCAAGACCAGGTCGAATTGGGTTTGATGCGCAGCAGCAACCATGAAGTGGCCCGCGCTTATGTGCTGTACCGTGAGCGCCGCACCCAAGAGCGTGCGCAGCAAACCCAACAATCCACCCAGAGCCCCCAAGAGCCCGCCTTGCACGTCATTGACCGAGGCCAACGCGTCGCCCTCGATCTGGATTACCTCAAATCCCTCATGGTCAATGCCTGCGCTGGCTTGGGCAAAGACGTGAGCCCCGAGCCGATCGTGGCCGAAACCATGCGCAACCTGTACGACGGTGTGCCCATGGAAGAGGTTTACAAGGCGTCCATCTTGGCTTCGCGGACCCTGATCGAAAAGGACCCGGACTACACCTACGTGACCGCCCGTTTGCTGATGCACACGATTGCCAAGGAGATCTTGGGCAAAGAAGTGCCGCAAAGCCAGATGGCCGAGGAGTACATCAACTACTTTCCTCAGTTCATCAAAAAAGGCGTTGACAACGACTTGCTCGATGAAAAACTGCTGCAATTCGACCTGAAGCAATTGGCCGCAGCCCTCAAACCCGAACGTGATTTGCAGTTTGATTACCTGGGTCTGCAAACCTTGTACGACCGCTACTTCCTGCACGTGCGCAAGACCCGCATCGAAATGCCTCAGGCCTTCTTCATGCGCGTGGCCATGGGCTTGTCCCTCAACGAAATCAACCGTGAAGCACGTGCGATTGAGTTTTACGAGATCCTGTCGTCGTTTGACTTCATGTCGTCCACACCCACCTTGTTCAACAGCGGCACTTTGCGTTCACAGTTGTCGAGCTGCTACCTGACCACCGTGCCCGATGACTTGGACGGCATTTACGAATCCATCAAAGAAAACGCACTGCTGTCCAAGTTCGCTGGAGGCCTGGGCAACGACTGGACCCGCGTGCGGGCCATGGGCTCGCACATCAAGGGCACCAACGGCGAATCGCAAGGCGTGGTGCCTTTCCTCAAAGTGGTCAACGACACCGCCGTGGCCGTCAACCAAGGTGGCAAGCGCAAAGGCGCGGTTTGCACTTACCTGGAAACTTGGCACCTGGACATCGAAGAATTCCTGGAGCTGCGCAAGAACACCGGCGATGACCGCCGACGCACCCACGACATGAACACGGCCAACTGGATCCCCGACTTGTTCATGCGCCGCGTGATGGAAAAAGGCACTTGGACCTTGTTCTCCCCATCCGACGTGCCTGACTTGCACGACCTGTTCGGCCTGGCATTCGAAAAAGCCTATGTGGCTTACGAACAAAAAGCCGAGCGCGGCGAGATCAAGCCCAGCAAAACCATCCCAGCCACCGACCTGTGGCGCAAGATGCTGTCCATGCTGTTTGAAACCGGCCACCCTTGGATCACCTTCAAGGATCCATGCAATGTGCGCTCGCCCCAGCAGCACGCGGGTGTGGTGCACTCCTCCAACCTGTGCACCGAAATCACACTCAACACCAGCGACACCGAAACCGCTGTCTGCAACTTGGGTTCGGTCAACCTGTCACGCCACCTGAAGGACGGCGCGAACGGCAAAGTGATCGACCACGACAAGTTGAAGAAGACCATCACCATCGCCATGCGCATGCTGGACAACGTGATTGACATCAACTACTACGCTGTCAAGAAGGCCCGTGACTCCAACATGCGCCACCGCCCTGTGGGCTTGGGATTGATGGGTTTCCAAGACTCACTGTACGAGATGCGCATGCCTTATGCGTCCCAAGCTGCTGTGGAATTCGCGGACCAATCCATGGAGGCGATTTGCTACTACGCCTATTGGGCATCTACTGAGTTGGCCAAAGAGCGCGGTCAATACGCCACTTACAAAGGCTCTTTGTGGGACCAAGGCATTCTGCCGTTGGACACCCTCAAACTCCTGGAGCGTGAGCGCGGTGGTTATGTGGAGGTCGACCGTTCATCCACGCTGGATTGGGACGCGCTGCGCCAAAAAATTGCTGCCGACGGCATGCGTAACTCCAACTGCGTGGCCATTGCCCCCACTGCCACCATCTCCAACATCATTGGTGTGGATGCTTCCATCGAGCCTTGCTTTGGCAACTTGTCGGTCAAGTCCAACTTGTCGGGCGAGTTCACCGTGATCAACGGCTACTTGGTGCGTGATCTCAAGCGCTTGGGCCTGTGGGACGATGTGATGGTCATGGACCTGAAACACTTCGACGGCTCACTGCGCCCCATCGACCGTGTACCCCAAGAAATCAAGTCGCTGTACGCCACCGCATTTGAAGTCGAAACCACCTGGCTGGTGGAAGCGGCAGCGCGTCGCCAAAAATGGATTGACCAAGCCCAATCGCTCAACATTTACATGGCTGGCGCATCGGGCAAAAAGCTCGACGACACCTACAAACTCGCTTGGTTGCGTGGCCTCAAAACCACTTACTACCTGCGCACATCCAGCGCAACGCAAGTAGAAAAATCCACAGTCAATGCGGGCTCGCACAATGCCGTGTCATCCTCAGTCATGAACGCTGCAGAGTCTGCTGCCGCATCAGCTCCAGCATCCATGAACACATCGCCTGCAACCGACGTCAAATTTGTTGCGATCGACGATGTAGGCTGCGAGGCTTGTCAGTGATTTGAATTGGATTGCACTTGGCATTAACAAGCCAAGTGCGATGCAATTGCACAACACTTCTTGTGTGTTGTTCGCCCTAAAACGATTCACTCCTTTGCAATTTGTTGGCAAGCTTTCATAATTTAAGAACTGGAATTTTTATGCTCTCCTGGGACGATCAAGTCAAACCTGCTTTGCAACCCGCAATGCCTCCATTTTCTGGCGCAGACGCTTCTGCTGCCAAGGCATCGCCGTCCTCGACTTCTGGTTCCACAACGGCCGCGCCTCGCCGCATGAGTGCAGCAGACAAGCGCATCATCAACGGCCAGACCGACGTCAACCAGTTGGTGCCTTTCAAATACAAATGGGCTTGGGAAAAATACCTCGCCACTTGCGCTAACCACTGGATGCCGCAAGAAGTGAACATGAACCGCGACATCGCCTTGTGGAAAGACCCCAACGGTCTGACAGAAGACGAGCGCCGAATGGTCAAGCGCAACCTTGGTTTCTTTGTCACTGCTGACTCTTTGGCTGCCAACAACATCACTCTGGGCACTTACCGCCACATCACCGCGCCCGAGTGCCGCCAGTTCTTGTTGCGCCAAGCCTTTGAAGAAGCCATCCACACCCACGCTTACCAATACATCACAGAGTCATTGGGTCTGGACGAGAGCGAAATTTTCAACGCCTACAACGAAGTCAAATCGATCCGCGACAAGGACGAGTTCCTGATCCCGTTCATCAACGTGATCATGGACCCCAACTTCAAGACGGGCACGCAAGAAACCGATCAGACGCTTCTCAAGTCTTTGATTGTGTTCGCTTGCCTGATGGAAGGCCTGTTCTTTTACGTGGGTTTCACGCAAATTTTGGCCTTGGGTCGCCAAAACAAGATGACAGGGGCTGCTGAGCAGTACCAGTACATCCTTCGCGATGAATCCATGCATTGCAATTTCGGCATTGACATGATCAATACCATCAAACACGAAAATCCACAGCTGTGGACTGCCGAGTTCAAAGCCGAAATCAAAGAGTTGTTCTTGCACGCGGTTGAATTGGAATACCGTTATGCCGAGGACACCATGCCACGTGGCGTGCTGGGCATGAACGCATCCATGTTCAAAGGCTACCTGCGCTACATTGCCAATCGCCGTGCCACCCAGATCGGACTTGAGGCGCTCTTCCCCAATGAAGAGAACCCCTTCCCCTGGATGAGCGAAATGATCGACCTGAAGAAAGAGCGTAATTTCTTCGAAACCCGGGTCATCGAGTACCAAACCGGCGGGGCTTTGTCCTGGGATTGATCTTCTGAACACCCCTCAAATGTCCCCTCTCTTCAAGCCACACACCTCATTGCCTTCGGGCCATGGGTGGTGTGGCTTTTCTGCGTTCATGGTGTTGAGTTTTTGCTCAGCACCATGGATCGCTTTGTGCAATCCAACAAGCACCAAGCGTTCCCTTTCCGTTGAGTTCTCAACTTGATCAAGGAGAAAATCATGGCAACTGCAAAAAAAGTAGCGGCAAAAAAAGCTGCT
>CANGZO010000071.1 GCA_947458305.1 Comamonadaceae bacterium | reverse complement strand
TTTCATTTTTGAAGCCCGTCATGTCCCACTACCACCTCTACGCCATCGGCAACGCCTTGGTCGACACCGAATACGAAGTTTCCGATGCCCTGCTCAGCGCCATGGGTGTGAGCAAACGCCACATGACCCTGATCGATACGCCCCAACGCGCAGAACTGCTGACGCATGTGCAAGGCCTGCACGCGCGCCGCACCGGTGGCGGCTCGGCCGGCAACACGGTGGTGGCACTGGCCCAATTGGGCGGCAAGGCTTTTTACTCATGCCGCGTGGCCGACGATGAGCTGGGCGCCTACTACACACAAGACCTGCAAAACAACGGCGTGGCGACCAACTTGACGCACACCCGCCCAAGCGTTGGCCAAACCGGCAGCTGCATGGTGCTGGTCACGCCCGACGCTGAGCGCAGCATGTGCACCTTTTTGGGCGCCACCTCGCAACTGGACGCCAGCGCCCTGCACCCACACGACATCGCCAAGTCCAAAATTTATTACATGGAAGGCTACTTGGCCGCTTCGCCCACGGGCCTCGAGGCCGCTGTGAAAGGTCGCCACATTGCGATTGAGCACAAAGTGCAAACCGCGTTGACCCTGAGCGATGTGAGCATGATCAACTTCTGCCGCGCAGGCCTAGAAGCCATGATCGGCGACGGTCTGGACTATTTGTTTGCCAACGAAGAAGAAGCGCAAACCTGGTGCGGCAGCACCGATCTGGACACCATCATCGGCCAGCTGTCGGCTTTGGCCAAAACCGTCTGCCTGACACGGGGCCCCAAGGGCTGCATCGTGGTGCAAGGCCAGCAGCGCATTGAAGTGCCCGCCGTGCCCACCCAAGCCGTGGACACCAACGGCGCAGGCGACATGTTTGCCGGTGCCTTTTTGTACGGCATCACCCACGGCCAAAGCCCGGCGCAAGCGGCAGCGCTGGCCAACCGCGCCGCCGCTGCGGTGGTCAGCCAGCACGGCAACCGTTTGACCGCCGCCCAGCTGCAAGGCATTGCCGCAGAAGCTGCAAAAACTGCAAGAGCCTAAGTCTGGATCAGACCATCCACCACCTGGATGGTCTTGTCGCAGCGCCTGCCCAGCTCGGGGTTGTGCGTGACCAGCAGCACGGTGGTGCCCTGCTCTTGGTTGATGCGGCGCAGCAGCGTAAACACCGCGTCCGCACTTTGGGTGTCCAAGTTGCCAGTGGGTTCATCGGCCAAGAGCAAGGCCGGGTTCATGGCCAAGGCCCGCGCCAAAGACACGCGCTGCTGCTGGCCGCCACTCATGTTGTTGGCCATGTTGTTTTTCCAGGGCGTGAGGCCCACGCTCTCCAGCAAAGCCTCTGCCCGCTCGCGCATGGCCAAATTTGGAAACCCCGACGCACCCAACATGGGCAGCATCACGTTCTCGAGTGCGGTAAAGGCCGAGATCAGGTGGTGGTACTGGAACACAAAGCCAATGTGGTGCCCCCGCAAGCGCGTCAGGGCCTGATCGGCCAGCATTGTGGTTTCTTCTCCCGCCATTTGCAGCAAGCCCGAGGTAGGCCGGTCCAGCAAACCGATGATGTTGAGCAACGTGCTTTTGCCCGAGCCCGACGGCCCCATCACCGCGCAAAAGTCGCCCCGGTGCAGCGTCAGGTCGATGCCGTGCAGCACCTCGGTCTCGATACCAGTGCCCACGTTGAAGGCCTTGCGCACGCCTTGCAAGCGCACCACCACATCCGGGCTAGCCATGGATGGCCTCCACCGGGTCCAGACGTGCCGCCCGCAAGGCCGGTGCATAGGCCGCGGCCAAACCCGTCACCGTAGCCAACCCCAGCGCCACCGCAAACAGCAACGGGTCCAGCACCAAGGGAAACAAGGCCGTGCCATCGGCGTTCAAGGCCAAGTGCTGCCACAGCACCAACCCCAAAGCGCCCACCACGCAGCCCAGCACCGCGCCGCCCCAACCCAGCAAGCCGCCTTGCAGCAAAAACACGCGCAGCACCTGCCCGCGTGAAATGCCCATGGCCCGCATGATCCCGATCTCGCGCGACTTTTGCACCACCGACACCACCAACACACTGGCAATGCCGAAGGCCACCGACAAGCCCACAAAAAACCGGATCGCGGTGTTGGCGGTGCGCTGAGCACTCACCGCTGCAAAAAACTGCGCTCCGGTTTTGATCCAGCTGTCAGCCTGCACCCCAGTGGCCGCCTGGATGCGCTGGGCCATGCGCTCAGCGGCATACACATCGCTCACCGTGACTTCGATGCTGGTCACACCCCCCAACAAACCCAGCAAACTTTGCGCGGTGCGCAGCGCCACAAAGGTGCTGCGCTGGTTGGCGCCTTTGTTGCCCAAGTCAAACACGCCGCTGATGGTCAAGCTGGTGGCCACGCCTGCGGCATTGGCCACGCGCAGCTTGTCGCCCACGTCCACGCCCAGGTCGTTGGCCAAGTCAGTGCCGATCAATATGTCCTGGCCCGTCAAGCGCGGTATGCCCCGCACCATTTTTTCGGGCAGCTTGACGATCTGGAAATACCCCTCAGGCTCCACCCCGGTCAGGCTGATGGCCCGGCTGGCACTGCCACGCACCGCCAGCGCCGAGCCACCGACCACCGGCGAAGCCACCGTCACATCGGGCAGGTCGCGCACCCATGTGAGCAAGGATTGCCATTGGTCCATCGATTTGAGCCTTTGCAGTGGCGGCTGCACGATGGATGCATTCACCTCGCCCGGCTCCACCCAGCGCAAAGAACGGGTGAGCTCTTTGGCCGGCAAAAGCTGAATGTGCGCCTGGCCCGATAAGACCCGCGCGATGAAGTTGCCCTGCAAGCCTGCCAGCAGCGCCGACATGAACACGATCACGCCCACCCCAATGGCCACTCCCACCACAATGAACACCGTCTGCATCCGGCCTTCACGCAAAAAGCGGATGGCCACAATCCATTCAAAGGGCACCCAGGGCTTGAACATGCTTGGGCCCGATCAAGGTTGAACACGCACGCGCTGGCCTTCGCGCAAAGCATTGGGCGATGCGATCACGGCATCGCCCTCACTCAGACCATCCAGCACCTCCACCCACGCACCACCCCGCAAGCCCAGCCGCACCGGACGACGCAACGCGTGCCCAGCCTGCAGCAGCCACACCCAGGGTGATGCCGCGCCGATGTCGTTGACATGGCCCACCTGCAGCGCTAGCACCTGAGGTTTGCGTGCCACCGCCAAGTCCACCGACACGGTCATGTCCTGCTGGAGGTTCTGCTGGGGCTCCAGCACATCCAGCTTGATTTCTACCGCGCCGGTCTGGGCATTGATGCCGGGGTTGATGTAGGCCACTTGGGCCTTGAATATTTGCTGCGGATAGGCATCGGCCGAGGCCAGAGCCTGCTGCCCCAATGCGATCAGGCGCAGGTTCTTTTCATCGATCTGCACCACCAGCTGCGTGGCCCCTTGAGGCGACAAAGTCATCAAGACCTTGCCCGCTTGGACCACATCGCCGACCTCCACGTTGCGGCTGATGAGCTGCCCACTCGCGGGTGCTTGGATGACGGCATAGCGGGCCTTGGCGTTGACCATTTCTGCATTGGCCTGTGCCTCAGCCACCACCCCTAAGGCCAGGCTGTGCTCAGCGCCACCGACCCGGGTTGATGTCACTTGTTGTTGTGCGGCCAGCACCTGGGCATCGGCCAGTGCCAAAGCCTTGCGCGACTCGTCCAGCGCCGCCTGGCCAATGAAGCCCTGCTCGAACAAGGCCACACTGCGCTGCTCGCTGGCCCGCGCTGCGTCTAGACTGGCCTGGGCCTGGCGCAGCGTCTGCTGCACCACAGGCCCCTGCAACTCGTTCATCTGCCGCAGCCGGTTCTGGGCCTGCACCACGGCCTGCTCGGCCTGCCGCTGGGCAGAAGCCAGCTCGGTGCTGACCAATTCAATCAGCACATCGCCCGCCTTCACCACCTGCCCTTCGCTCACTGGCACGCGCGCCACGGTGCCGGTGATCTGCGCGCCAATGTTCACCCGGTGCGGTGTCTCTACGCGGCCACTGGCCACCACGGTTTGCAGCAAATCACGACGCTGCACCGTCTCGGTCTGCACCTGAGGCCCCACCCACCAACGCAGCGCGGCAGCGCCCAACAGCAAGGCCAACAAACCCCACAACAATTGGCCGCCATGTTGGCGAATCCAGGTCCAAACAGCATTCATGCGGCCCATTGTGGGTTTGGGTGCGGTTCAAACCCATGATCCAAGTCAAGATCGGCACATGTGCAGGTTGTGCGTCAGGCAACTGAGCAACAATGAGGCTTGTGTGCTCTCTCTACCCTTCTTATCCCCATGAAAAAAATACTGCTTCTGGGTTCTGGTGAACTCGGCAAAGAATTCGTCATCAGCGCCAAGCGCCTCGGCTGCCACGTCATTGCCTGCGACAGCTATGCGGGGGCACCTGCCATGCAGGTTGCCGACGAGTTTTGTGTGTTCAGCATGCTCGACGAAGTGGCACTGCGTGCCGCCATCGCCCAGCACCAGCCCGACCTGATCGTCCCCGAGATCGAGGCCATCCGCACCGAAGTGCTGCTGGACGTGGAAAAGCAGGGCTTTGAGGTCATCCCCAGCGCCCGCGCCGCCAACCTGACCATGAACCGCGACCGCATCCGCGACGTGGCCGTGGGCCTGGGTGTGCGCACCGCCAAATTCAGCTACGCCGATTCGGCCACCGAGCTGCTGGCCCGCGCCACCGAGATCGGCTTTCCGGTCGTCATCAAACCGGTCATGAGTTCATCGGGCAAAGGCCAAAGCGTGGCCAAGACGGCTGACGATGTGCAAGCCAGCTGGGACTACGCCTGCGCGGGCATGCGCGGCGACCGCCAAAAAGTCATCGTCGAAGAATTCATCCACTTCGAGTTTGAAATCACCCTGCTCACCGTGCGCCAGCGCAACGGCCAAACCCTGTTTTGCCCGCCCATTGGCCATGTGCAAGAGCGCGGCGATTACCAGTACAGCTGGCAGCCCCAGGGCATGAAGCCCGCGCAAATCCAAGCCGCGCAAGACATGGCCGAAAAAGTCACCACAGACTTAGGCGGCGCAGGCCTGTTTGGCGTGGAGTTTTTTGTAACCAAAGACGAAGTGATCTTCAGCGAGTTAAGCCCCCGCCCGCACGACACCGGCATGGTCACACTCATCAGCCAAAACCTGAGCGAATTTGACCTGCACGCCCGCGCCATTTTGGGTCTGCCGATTCCCCGAATCGACTGCGTGGAAGGTGCCAGCGCCGTGGTACTGGCCGACAAAGAAGGCAGCCATCCGACGTTCACCGGTGTAGAAGCCGCCCTGAGCGAGCCGGGCGTGGACGTGCGCATTTTCGGCAAGCCCACCACGCGGCCCTACCGCCGCATGGCGGTGGCGCTGGCCCAAGGCGCCCACGCGCTGCAACGGGCGCGTGAGGCGGCGGCCAAGATCAAGGTGGTGGTTTAGTATCACAGGCTCTTTTTTTCAACGCCATGGCTTGGTGACAGCCACCGTGGCATACAACTCAATGACCAGCAAAAGTGGTCAAGTCGTAAACCAGGCCCAGACCCAATACCTTGGCCCTGAAATCGCCGCCCAATGCGGTCATGGTGCCGGCTGTGCCCATGACCGACACATGCTTAGACAAACGATAACCCAGCCCCACATTGAGTTGCCCCACCAAACCGCCCCCGGTAGCCAAGCCACCGCCACCGGCAGCGCCTACCAAGGCTTCGGCCTCGGCAAACCAAGCGCCGCGCAAGCTGCGCTGGGTGCCCATACCCACCAAACCCGTCATGTAGGCACCGGCTTGGCCCTTGTAAGCGGCCAAGCCCTGGCCCGTCACAAACCACTGGGTGGACTGATTCGCAGGGCTTAAGAAGTAATCGAGCTGAACGCCCAGGTTATCCACATTCAAATCGGCATAACTGTTGCGCCAGCCTGGCGCGCCCTGAATGTAGGTTTGCTGCGCCAATCGGATGCGCAGATGGTGCGCGTCCAGCCCACGCAAAGCCGACAAGCGAACAGGCTCTGCCCCCACCTCGGGGGTAGAAAAATGGTGCACCCACTTCAAGCCAACAGCATCGCCCTTGAAGTGTCCAGAAAAGTGACCCACCTTGCCCCAAGCCAACTCCAGCGAATCGTTGCGGCTCACACGCTGCTGTAAAGCCACCCCCGAGTCCCAAATCAACCCACCCCGTGTGTCCACCGCGCCACCACCGGCAGGGCCAGCGGCAGCGTGCAATTTGAGGGAACCCCCTTGCCACAATGGCAAGCGGTAACCCCCGCCTGCCAAAATCTGCATGTAGCCACTGCTTTGGCCGCCCATGGCACCGTCGGCGCCCAACTTCACAAACCAATGCGGGTCCAGATCGGACGTCCACTCTACGCCCAGCAATTGCATGGGCGTGTTGGCAGGGGCGCCCGCAGGTGCGGCCACGCGGACATCACGAACCACCAAGGCAAATTCCTGTGCACCCCAAGGCAATGAGGCCGAGCCTGCAGGCTGCGCCCCAGACCGTCTCAGTTCGGGCGGCGCCAGGCCGCCCACCCAAAGGCTGTGAAACTTGTGGTCATAACGCACATAAGGCTGCGTGCTGTTGATCGTGCCATCCGGAAACCGCACATGGCTCACACCCGCCCCGATGCGTCCGCCGCGCGACAAGTCATAGCCCAAGCCCACATCGGTGCGCAGCATCAAACCGCCACCCGCCAAAGGCTGACCACCGCGACCACCGCCTGCACCCACAAACAGCCCTGCCGTACTGAGCCACTGCGGACTCCAACGGTGCTCCAACTCGCCGGCCACACCCAGGGTGATGAAGCCACCCCGCTGCCCTCGCGTCGCCCCATAAGTGGCCACACCCAACTTCAGGTCCTTGGTCGCACCCCACCACAAAGTTGCGCCCGTCATGCCCATGGTTTCGCTTGCAGGCAAGCGCCAGGCTTCCTGGGTCAAAGACCAACTGACCGGCGTCGTTGGCAAGGCCAGCTCTGATGGTGGTGTCGCCTCAGCAGACTGCGCCCAAGCCCCCGTGCACCCAACAGCAAATAAAGCGCCGCCCAACCACGAGAGGCGTTTCATCATGCAGGCCGCTCACTTTCAAACACATCGGCCTCGCGCAGCCACTTGCCCACTTGGTCTTTGGCCGCCAACTGGGGCTCAAAATCAATCGGCCAGTCAATGCCGACCGCCGGATCGTTCCAGCGCAAACTGCGCTCGTGCTCGGGGAACCAATAGTCGGTTGTCTTGTACAAAAATTCCGCACTCTCGCTCAGCACCACAAAGCCATGTGCAAAGCCTGGCGGCACCCACAACTGGCGGTGGTTGTCGGCACTCAGGTGCACACCACTCCATTGGCCAAACGTGGCCGAGCTGCGGCGCAAGTCCACAGCCACATCAAACACTTCGCCCTGCACCACCCTGACCAGCTTGCCCTGCGGGTGCTGGATCTGGTAGTGCAAACCCCGCAAAACTCCTTTGGCCGACTTGCTGTGGTTGTCTTGTACAAAAGGCAGGTCCACGCCGGTTTTTTCAAAGAAGTCACGCTGGTTGAACGACTCAAAGAAAAAGCCCCTCGCATCCCCAAAAACTTGGGGCTCCAGGATCAGGACATCGGGGATGGCCGTGGGTATGACGGTGTAGGGCATTACTTGAGCAGGTTCAACAGGTATTGGCCGTAACCGTTCTTGGCCAATGGGGCGGCCAACTTTTGGACATCAGCGGCACCAATCCATTTTTGTCCGAAAGCAATTTCTTCGGGACAGGCCACCATCAGGCCCTGGCGTTTTTGCAGTGTGGCAATGAAGCCTGCAGCCTCCAGCAAGCTGTCGTGCGTGCCGGTGTCTAGCCAGGCATAACCCCGGCCCATGATCTCAACATTGAGCTGGCCCAACGCCAAATAGCGCTTGTTGACGTCGGTGATCTCCAACTCGCCCCGGGCAGAAGGCTGGATGTCCGCTGCGATGTCGCACACTTGGCTGTCGTAAAAATACAAGCCCGTGACCGCGTAATTGCTCTTGGGGGCCTTGGGCTTTTCTTCGATGCTGAGTGCTTTTTTCTGCTCATCAAAGTCCACCACGCCATAGCGCTCTGGGTCGTGCACATGGTACGCAAACACGCTGGCGCCGCTTTGGCGTTCGTTGGCACTGGCCAACAACTTGACCAAATCATGGCCGTAGTAGATGTTGTCGCCCAAGACCAGCGCGCTCGGGTCATCCCCCACAAAGTCTTTGCCGATGATGAAAGCTTGCGCCAGGCCATCAGGGCTGGGTTGCACGGCGTATTGGATGTTCATGCCCCACTGGCTCCCATCGCCCAGCAGTTCGGTAAAGCGTGGGGTGTCTTGTGGCGTGCTGATCAGCAACACATCGCGGATGCCCGCCAGCATCAAGGTGGTCAGCGGGTAATAGACCATGGGTTTGTCATAGACCGGCATGAGCTGCTTGCTCACGGCTTGGGTCACGGGATACAAGCGGGTGCCAGAGCCGCCTGCGAGGATGATGCCTTTGCGATGTGTCATGCCCCATTTTAAGCCGCCCCGATCCAAGCAGGACCTCAACCGGTGGATGCGCACGGCGCAAGAACACGTCGCAAAGAGGCCCCCTTCAGACCGATAATTCACGCCATGGATCTCTTCGTCATCATGGTCGTCGCCTACTTTGCCTTGCTGGGTTTGACCATGGTGTTTCGCAAGAAAACCCGCACTTTGTCTGGCCCCTGGTGGTTTTTACTTCGGGCGTTTTTTCCAAACTGGCAGTTTTTTCATGGCCTGGGGCCAGCGCCGCGTTTGTGGGTCCGGACACAGGGTCCAGATGGGCAATGGTCCGACTGGCGCATGCACTATCCGCGCAAAGCACGACACCCTTTGCAGTGGCTGCACAACCCCGAAGTGAATCTGGCCCTGTCGCACCAAAACCTGGTCGAGCACCTGAGCTCTGACATCCAGGATTTGCCGGAAAACGGGGACATACGCACTTATGCCAGCTACCGGCTGGTCACCCGTTTGGCCAGACAAGCGGCGGTGGCGCATTCGGCCGATTCATCCCCCCTCGCAAGCGACCACCCCGCTGATCTTCGGGCCTATCAGTTTGAAGTGCGCTTGCTGTTTTTACCGGACCAGCAAGCGTCTTTGCTGCTCCAGTCACCGGTGTTGGCATGGACAGCATGAACTTGGACCTGGCCACCGCCATCCGGATTTTTGAGGTCTTGCTGGGCTGGAGCCTTTTGCTACAGACCTTGGAGTACCTGAAGCTCGTCCGCATGGACCGGGTAGGCGACTGGGAGATTCAGCGCCAAGAGATTCCCAACCAGCCTGTGCGCTGGCTGCTGGACCGCTTGTTTGAAGCCCGCGTTTACAAGGGGCTGCTGTGGATGCGTTGTGTGCTCTCTGTGGTCTTGATGGCAGGCCATGCCGAACTGGGGGTTTCACTCACACTTTTTACGTTGGCAGTTTTGCTCTTGCTGCGTTGGCGTGGCGCATTCAATGGCGGCAGTGATTTCATGACCTTGGTCGGCTTGACCGGCTTGCTGTTGGCGCACGGCTTGGGCACCTTCACCGAGCCCGCTGAAGCCTGGCGCATCGCCTTTTGGTACGTCACTTTGCAAAGTTTGGCCTCTTACTTTGTGTCTGGCTGGATCAAATTCATGCGGCCAGAATGGCGCTCAGGACAGGCTCTGACGGTCTTTCTGGACCAGGCAGTGCATGGCCCCCTGCCTGACAAAAGTCTTTTTCGATCACCGATGGTGGCGCGCATCTGCAGTTGGAGTTTCATACTTTGGGAAGGTCTGTTTCCCTTGGCACTGTGGAGCTTTCATGTCGCAGCCTTTTTTTGCGCCGTGGCAGCCATGTTCCATTTTTTGGTTTATTGGTTTTTTGGATTGAATCGATTCTTCTGGGCTTGGCTCAGCACCTTTCCAGCCATCCTTTACTGCGCATCGCGTTGAACTTGCGCCTATGTGATAGAAAAACACCCAACACCCTGCCACAATTCAACCCATGAACATGCCTTATTCATCCCCACAAACTGCGGGCGCATTTGCTCCCCTGCAAAACGACACTTTCCTGCGCGCCTGCCTGCGCCAGGCCACCGACCACACCCCCGTGTGGCTCATGCGCCAAGCCGGTCGCTATTTGCCCGAGTACTGCGCCACCCGCGCCAAGGCCGGCAGCTTCATGGGCCTGGCCACC
>CANGZO010000070.1 GCA_947458305.1 Comamonadaceae bacterium | reverse complement strand
TTGACAGCGGTGGGCTTTTTGGCCGACCGCATGCAGTCGGGTTTGTGGCGCGATGCCCGTCAACTCTTGGGCGGCGATGCGGTGGTGGTGAGCGACCAGCGCACGCCGGATGCCTTTGTGCGCCAAGCCCAAGCGGCGGGCTTGCAAACCAACACCAATGTGAGTTTCCCGACCATGGCGCGCGCCATGCCCAAGGCAGAAGCCAACACCTCTTCCGCCAATCCCCCCGCCACCCGCTTGGTCGCCCTCAAAGCCGTGGAGCCCGGTTACCCCCTGCGTGGCCGTTTGGAAATTGCAGGTCAGCCAGCGGCCACCATTCCGCCTGAGGGCGAGGTCTGGGTCGATGCGGCTTTGCTCGAAGCGTTGAACCTGCAGGTTGGGCAGATGCTGGGGCTGGGTGATCGCAGCCTGCGAATTGTCGCCACCATCACGCGCGAGCCCGACCGGGGGGCCGGTTTCATGGCTTTTGCGCCCCGCGTGATGATGAACCAGGCCGATCTGGCGTCGACCGGTTTGGTGCAGCCAGCGAGCCGGGTGAGCTGGCGCATGGCGGTGGCCGGCAGCGATGCGGCCGTGGGCCAGTTTTTGCCTTGGGCGCGTGCGGAAGTGGACAAGCCCGAGGTGCGTGGCGTGAAGGTCGAGTCGCTCGAAAGCGGTCGCCCCGAGATGCGGCAAACCTTGGACCGTGCTTCGCAGTTTTTGAACTTGGTGGCTTTGTTGGCGGCCTTGCTCTGCGCTGTGGCTGTGGCTTTGGCGGCGCGCAGTTTTGCCGAACGCCAACTTGATGCCTGCGCTTTGCTGCGAGTTTTGGGGCAAAGCCAGCGCACACTCACTTTGAGTTATGGCCTGGAGTTTTTGGGCGCGGGCGTGGTCGCCAGCGTGTTGGGGGTGCTGGCCGGTTATGCCGTGCATTTGGGCTTTGTGTTTTTGCTGGCCGGCTTGGTGGAGGCCAATTTGCCCAGCGCCAGTTGGCAGCCCGCCGCGATGGGTTTGGCCATGGGTCTGACATTGTTGGTGGCCTTTGGCTTGCCGCCGGTCTTGCAGTTGGCGAAGGTGCCGCCGCTGCGCGTGATCCGGCGTGATTTGGGCAGCGTACAGGTGCGCTCGGGTTTGGTGCTGGTGATGGGTTTGATCGGCTTTGCGCTGACCTTGCTCATGGTCAGCCGCAACTTGACCTTGGGCTTGATCACGGTGGGCGGTTTTGCGCTGGCGCTGGTGGTGTTTGCTGCGCTGGCTGCTGCGGCTTTGTGGGTGCTACGCCGCTCGGTACCCGACGAATCAGCCCCCCGTTGGCTGCGCTTGGCCACGCGCCAAGTGGCGGCACGTCCCGTGTTTGCGGTGGTGCAGGTCAGTGCCTTGTCGGTCGGTTTGCTGGCGCTGGCGCTGTTGGTCTTGCTGCGCACCGACCTGATCGCCAGTTGGCGCCAGGCCACCCCGGTGAACGCGCCCGACCGGTTTGTCATCAACGTGCAGCCCGAGCAGGCCGAGGCGTTTTTGGCGCACCTGAAAAATGCGGGGGTGCAGTCGCCTGACTGGTTCCCCATGATCCGGGGTCGTTTGGTGGCCATCAATGGCCGCGTTTTGGGGCCAGATGATTTGGAAGCCGATCGCGGTAAGCGGTTTTTGGACCGCGAGATCAACCTCTCGCACAGCGCCGACTTGCCAGCCCACAACCCTTTGGTGGCAGGGCGCTGGCAATCTGAAGAGGTGGGGGGTGTGAGCGTGGAAGAGGGCATCGCCAAAGCGCTGGGGGTCAAGCTGGGGGATCTTTTGGGTTTTGACATCGCTGGGCAAGCGCACGAGGCCCGCGTGACTTCGCTGCGCAAAGTCGACTGGGGCTCGATGCGGGCCAATTTCTTCATGCTGTTCCCCGTCTCCAGCATGCCCGACCTGCCCATGACCTACATGGCCGCTTTTCGGTCGCCGCAAGGTGCGCCCAATTTTGAAAATGCCATGGTCAACGAGTTCCCCAACATCACCAGTGTGGACATGCGCAGCACGCTGGCCCAGGTGCAGCGGGTGATGGACCAGGTGATCCGAGCCGTCGAGTTCTTGTTTGCCTTCACCTTGGCGGCGGGCCTCATGGTCTTACTGGCCGCCGTGGGCGCCAGCCGCCAAGCGCGTGAGCGCGAGTACGCCATCATGCGGGCGCTGGGCGCGGGCCGCAGCCTGCTGGCGCAGGTGCAGCGTACCGAGCTCTTGGGCATTGGATGGTTGGCCGGCTTCATGGCCAGTGCCATGGCGCTGGTGGTGGGCTGGGCCTTGGCGCGGTACGCTTTTGAGTTCGCTTGGCAGCCGCCTTTGTGGGTGCCTTTGGCCGGTGGCCTGGCGGGTGCCTTGTTGGCGTGGGGTGCGGGCAGCCTGAGCTTGGCCGGCGTTTTGCGTCAACCCGTGGTTCAGACACTGCGCCAATCGGCGCAGTGATCCCACTGGCTCCGGGCCCTTTGCAACACTGCACAATCGCGCCTTATGAATATGGAAGACAAGCCCCCGTTTGACACACCTTTTGCCTGGATCGGTGGCGAAGGCGTTGTGCGTGCCCTGGCCGATCGTTTTTATGACCTGATGGACATGGAGCCCGGCTTCAAAGCGCTGCGCGACGCCCATGGCAGCACTTTGGATGGCGCCCGCGACAAACTGTTTTGGTTTCTGTGTGGCTGGTTGGGTGGGCCCGAGCATTACACCGAGCGTTTTGGCCACCCGCGTTTGCGCATGCGGCACATGCCGTTTTCGATTGGGGTGCTCGAGCGTGACCAGTGGCTGGCCTGCATGGACCAGGCCATGACCGAGTTGAATGTCGATCCCGTGCTGCGCGAGCGTTTGAACGCCAGCTTTTTCAAAACCGCCGATTGGATGCGCAACCGTGGCGCTTGACGCGCCCGGGGTGTGAGCGTGCTTGGCCCCAGCCCCTGAATGCCCAGCCCGGAGTCCTTTTGTGAAAATCAATGCGCTGCAAGACCTGAAAAAAGTTCGGCAAAAACTGGCCGAGGCACAAGCGCAGGCGCAAGCTTTGGCCGCTGCCCAGGCGCTGGCTGCCAAGCAGCGCGAGGCTGAAATCAATTTGTTTGTTCGGGCCGTGGGCGAGGTTCAGCGCTTGCCCGATCACGACCAAGTCAGCTTGACAGGGCCCAGCCCCGCACCGGTTGCCCACCAACGCCAGTTGGACAACAAAGCGGTGCTGCGCGATTGCCTCAGCGACGAATTCGACGCCAGCACCTTGCTCGACACCGACGACGCCCTGAGTTTTCGCCGCCCTGGCATTGGCCGCGATGTGATCCACAAACTGCGCAAGGGCGACTGGTCCATTCAGCGCGAGATCGACTTGCATGGTCTGCGCAGCGACGAAGCCCGAGTGGTGCTGGCCGAGTTCATCCGTCAGGCGCACCGACAGGGCTTGCGCTGTTTGCGTGTGGTGCACGGCAAGGGCCTAGGCTCACCGGGCAAAACACCGGTGCTCAAGTCCAAGGTGCACAGCTGGTTGGTGCAAAAAAATCAGGTCATGGCCTTTGTTCAGGCCAAGCCTGCCGAGGGTGGGGCAGGTGCGCTGGTGGTGCTGCTCAAGTCAGGTGCTTGATTTGCACGTGACTTGATTCAGAGGCCTGGCCACTGACCTGCGGCGCGGGCGGTGGGCACGTTCAAGCGCCATTGGCTCAGCAGCGCAGGAATCGTCAGGCGCAAGCGCAACATGCGTTTGTCCCGCGCAACCCAGGCGGTCAGTTGGCGCTCTTGCCCCATCAAAGCGGGCAGCTCGTCGAGTTTGCTCAGGCGCCAACTGCCACCTTGGCCTTTGGCGCCCACGTCCAAACCCAACCATTCGTCGCCAGCGGCTAAGCCTGCTGCTTCGGCCGCGCTGCCGCGCAACACCGCTTTGACCTGCACGCTGCCCGTGCCTTCGGCCACCCGCAAGCCTAGGCGCTGCGCCATGGAAGCGGCCTCGGTGTCGATCTGCAGGCCTTGCGATTCGAGCAACTCACGCAGCGGCAGCTCCTGTGTGCTGTGCACCCAAGTCTGAATCTCTTTTTGCCAGCTGCGACCAGTGAGGGCTTGCAACTCGTCCAGCAAGTCCTGCTCGCGCATCGGTCCTGCCTTGCAGCGTTTCCACAAGCCGCGCATCACAGTGTCGAGCGTGTGGCCTTCGGTTTTGAATTCGCTGCGCAGCGTCAAGTCGAGGCACAGTGCCACCAGCGAGCCCTTGGTGTAGTAACTCACCGTGGCGTTTGGCGTGTTTTCGTCCTGGCGGTAGTACTTGACCCAAGCGTCAAAGCTGGCTTGCGCCACGCTTTGCACATGGCGGCCCGGGGTTTGCTGCACCTGGGCGATGGTTTTGCCCAGCAACTGCAAGTAGGTGGTGTCGTCGATCAGGCCCGCGCGGCGCAGCAAGATGTCGTCGTAATAACTGGTGAAGCCTTCAAAGAACCAAAGCAACTGGGTGAAGTTTTCTTGGGTGTAGTCGTAACGAGCAAACACATCGGGGCGCAGCTGCTTGACGTTCCAGGTGTGAAAGTACTCGTGGCTGATCAGGCCCAGCAAGGTGGCGTAGCCCTCGCTGGTCAGCGGCCCGTTGGGTCGGGGCAAATCACTGCGTTTGCAAATCAGCGCGGTGCTGTTGCGGTGCTCCAGACCGCCATAGCCGTCGTGCACGGCGTTGAGCATGAACAGGTAGTTTTTGTGCGGTGTCTTTTTGCCCGCGGCCTTGCCCGGACCGTGCCAAAAACCAATCGCCGCTTCGCAGATCTTTTGGGTGTCGACCAACAGGCGCTCACCGTCAAAAGAGGGCAGGGCGCCAGCCACCACAAAGCGGTGCGGCACACTGCAGGCCACAAAACTGCCGCTCCAGAATGCGCCCAGCTCGACCGGGCAGTCCACCAGCTCGTCGTAGTTGGCGGCTTGGTAAAGGCCAAAGCCTTTTTTGTCGGTCTTGACCGGTGCCAAGCCCGTGGCGGCTTGCCAGTCGGGTTGGCTCTTGATGGTGGTCAGCTGCAGTTGGTGCGGCGCATCTTCTTGGCCGTGCACGCGCAGGCACACGCTTGTGCCATTGAAAAAGCCGCGCTGGCTGTCCAGCCAAGCGGTGCGCACCGAATTGTCAAAGGCATACACCTCGTAACTCAGCACCACAGGCTGGTCGGGCTTGCAGGCGATGTCCCAGGTGCATTTGTCACGTTGGGTGATGGTGGCGGCGCGGCGGCCCTGTTTGGCGCTCAGGTTTTGCAGGTTTTTGGAAAACTCACGCACCAAATAACTGCCCGGAATCCACACTGGCAAGGACACGGTTTGCGTGGCTTGTGGCTCGGCGATCGTCAATCTGATGCGGAACAAATGCGCATGCAGGTCGGCGGCTTCAACGGTGTAGTGAATGGCGCTCATGTGGCACCTGCTGCCAAAAAGCAACTCAGGCTGGCCACGGTGGTCAGTTGTAAGCGCATGGGCAGCCAAGGCGCCAGACCTGCCGCAGGCCAGGTGCGGCGGTCCATGACATAGCAGCCGATCAGCACAAAACCCAGCAGGGGCAAGCCGGCAAAGGCGGGCATCATCACGCCCACCCAGGCCAGCAGCGACGGCGCCACGCCCCAGGTGAAGTGGATGCGCGGTGCGTTGCGCTCGATCAGCGCATTGCGAAAGCCCACACCCCAATGGATGCCCCCTAGAAACGACACGATCACAGCGCCATAGCCTTGCATCGCCAGCGCCACATAGGGGTGCAAGTCGGGGCCCACCAGCCACAGGCACAAAGCCAAAAAGACAAACGGGATGAGCCCGGCATAGCCCATTTTGCGGATCAAGCGCCAGGTGGCGTCTTCGGTGTGTGGGGTGTTCATTTCAGATCAGCCAGAATTTTTTCGACTTGGGCCATGGGCACTGCGCCTGGCACCCGGGTGCCATCGGCAAACAACAACAAAGGCGTGCCGGTGATGCGGTTCTTTTGGCCAAAGGCCACGATGGTGTCAATGGCCGATGTGTCGCAATTGGCAGTGGGTGGTGTGGTGCCGCCGATCATCCAGTTGTTCCAAACCCTGGCCTTGTCTTTGGCGCACCACACGTTGTTGGATTTGGTGCGTGAGTCTTCGCCCAAAATGGGGTAAAGAAAATGGTAGATGGTCACGTTGTCCAGCTTTTGCAGGTCTTTTTCAAACCGTTTGCAAAAGCCGCAATTGGGGTCGGCAAACACCGCCAGCTTGCGCTTGCCATTGCCGCGCACTTGGGTGAATGCGGCTTTGAGGGGCAGTTGGTCAAAGCCGATGGCCGAGAGTTTGTCCACGCGCTCTTCGGTCAGGTTGCGCCTTTGCCGCACGTCAATCAAGGCGCCTTGGATCAGGAAGTTGCCATCGGCGTCGCTGTACATGACCTCATTGCCCATGCGAATTTCAAACAAGCCGTTCATCGGCGTTTTGCTGACCTCGTCAATCTTGGGCAAATTGGGCAGGCGCTCGCTCAAATTTTTGCGAATCGTGGCTTCTTGGGCCATCACGTTGGCCATGCTGCCCCAAGACAGCGCAGCGACGACCAACATCAGGGCCAACTTGTGAGGGGCAAACTTCATCGAGAGGGCTTTCAAAAAAGGAAGGGGCTGGGTGCCACGGGCACTTCAGCGGTCAGCGCGATCGGCACTTTGGCCCATCGCGCGTTGTGTCATCCAGTGCTTGAGGGGTCCGCTGCGGTCAAAGCCGCGCATGCCCCAGTTGCGCAGGTTTTGCCAGACCGGACCAGGCTGGGCAAACAGGCGCTGCAAACCATCGGTCACCAGGCCCATGGCCTGCACATCGGCTTGGCGTGCACGCTCGTACCGGCGCAATAATTTGATGTCGTGCAGGGGACGCCAAAACTCTTTGGCTTTTATCACCCGGACCAACTCTGCGACATCGGCCAGGCCAATGTTCAGGCCTTGTCCTGCCAAAGGGTGCAAGCTGTGGGCGGCGTCGCCGGCCAAAGCAAATGATTGCTTGACCGCTCCCGGCATCGGGCCGATCCAGCGCTCGGCGCGTGCCAGTTGCAGTGGCCACACGGCCCGTTCGGCCGACAGCTGCATGCCCCCTAAACGGTGTTCGCAAGCCGAGGCCAGCGCCAACGCAAAGTCTTCAGCAGGCATGGCCATCAGTTCTTGGGCCCGCAGCGGGTGCACCGACCACACCAGCGCGACTTCGCGCCCGCCTTCGCCCCCCAAGGGCAGCAGGGCCAGCACCTCGGCTTGCGGCTGGGTCAGGCCAGGTGCAGCGCTCCAGCCAAACCATTGCCGGGCGACGCCCTCGTGGGCCCGGTCGCACAGCAATCGGGTGGCCACGGCGTGTTGCGGGTAGTGGGTGATGTCAAATCCCACACCCAACTCGGCGCGGGTCTGGCTGGCGCGGCCTTCGCACACCACCGAGAGCGGCGCGGCCACCGGGGCCTGCACCACTTGGATCTGGGGTTGAAATTGCACGGCCTGCATCAACAGTGCTTCCAGCACTGGCACGTCCACCATCCAATTGAGCTGGCCCACCCCTTGTTCTTGGGCACCAAAATTCAGTTGACCGCCTTGGTCACCCCAAACCTGCATTTGGTGCACGGGCGTCACCGCGGGTGACTCGGGCCAGCAGCGCAGGTCTTGCAGCAAGGCCTTGGCTGCGCCGTTGAGCGAATAGGCGCGCACGTCGGGGGCGGTGCTGGGCTGGGGTGATTCGACCAAAACCACGTTCAGCCGTTCGCGGGCCAGCAACAAGGCCAAAGTGCGGCCCACGATGCCAGCGCCACGGATGCAAATGTCGGGGGGAGAAGCCATGCGCGCATTGTAAGGAGGCGGCCCAACGCGCTGGGCCTCCGGGGACTTTGGTGGTGGTGATTCCAAGGCGTATGGGTCGAGGATGAGGGACAGGTGCTCTGCCTTGGGGCTGAGCCGTTAAAATCATTGGTTAATTTTCGAATCTTTCCCCGAATCACCGAAAGCCTTCCATGAGCCTCAAATGCGGCATCGTGGGTTTGCCCAATGTGGGCAAATCCACCCTTTTCAACGCCCTGACCAAAGCCGGCATTGCCGCTGAGAACTACCCTTTTTGCACCATCGAGCCCAACACCGGTGTGGTCGAGGTGCCCGATCCGCGCTTGCAGCAGTTGGCCCAAATCGTCGAGCCCGAGCGCATCGTGCCCGCCATCGTGGAATTTGTGGACATCGCCGGATTGGTGGCTGGGGCCAGCACGGGCGAAGGCCTGGGCAACAAGTTTTTGGCCCACATCCGCGAGACCGATGCGATCGTCAATGTGGTCCGCTGCTTTGAAGACGACAACGTGATCCATGTGGCCAACAAGGTCGACCCGATTGCCGACATCGAGGTCATTCAGACCGAGTTGTGCTTGGCCGACTTGGCCGCAGTTGAAAAAGCCATCCACCGCGTGAGCAAAATCGCCCGCTCTGGCGACAAAGAAGCCGTCAAGCAAATGGCGATTTTGGAGAAGTGCCAGGCCGCGCTGAATGACACCCAGCCGGTGCGCACCATCGACTTCAGCAAAGAAGAGCGGGTCGAACTCAAGCAGTTCTTCTTCATCACCGCCAAGCCTGCGATGTTCGTGGCCAACGTGTCAGAAGACGGCTTTGAGAACAACCCATTTCTTGACCGCCTCAAGGCCTTTGCGGCCAAGCAAAACGCGCCCGTGGTGGCCATTTGCGCCAAGATCGAAGCCGAGTTGTCCGAGATGGACGACGCGGACCGCCTGGAGTTCTTGAAGGAAATTGGTCAGGACGAACCAGGTCTGAATCGCCTGATCCGCTCGGCTTACGGCTTGCTGGGCTTGCAAACCTACTTCACCGCGGGCGTGAAAGAAGTGCGCGCCTGGACCATCCGCGTGGGCGATACCGGCCCACAAGCCGCAGGCGTGATCCACACCGATTTTGAAAAAGGCTACATCCGCGCCCAGACCATCGCGTTTGACGACTACATTTCCTTCAAAGGTGAGCAAGGCGCCAAGGACGCAGGCAAGATGCGCGCCGAAGGCAAGGAATACGTCGTCAAGGATGGCGACGTGATGAACTTCTTGTTCAGCTCCTGAGCTTCAACTCCCAGCGAGCCGGTCCACAAAAAACCTGAAACACCGCGGTGTTTCAGGTTTTTTTTCGTCCATTTTCCAGATCTTGAATGTTTGGAAAGATTTTTGATCGGGACTTGCCAAATCCACGTAAAAGTGTAGGATTGATTCCGTAATAAATCAACGTTTCTTTGGTAAAACAAAAACCATGAGCATCGCACCTGAATCCAAGATCCCTGCGATTGAATTCATCGGGGTGGAGAAGCGGTTTGCCGCGCGCGGGAAGTCTGCCGAGGTGTTGGCTGCCCGGGATATCCATTTCGCCATTGCCAAGGGCGAGGTGGTGTCCATCATCGGTCCTTCAGGTTGCGGCAAAAGCACCTTGCTCAATATGGGTGCAGGGCTGTCCAAGCCTTCGGCGGGTTGGGTCAAGGTCAATGGCGAAGTGGTGGCCGGACCCAACAAGCATGTGGCCTTCATGCTTCAAAAGGATTTGCTCATGCCATGGCGAACGATCATGGAGAACGTGACTTTCGGTCTGGAGTTGCGCGGTGTGCAGCGCTCTGAACGCGAAGCCATTGCCCAGCGTTTGCTCTTGCAATGCCATCTGAAGGGCTTTGGTGAGCACTACCCCAATCAATTGTCCGGTGGCATGCGACAGCGCGCCGCTTTGGCGCGCACCTTGGCGGTAGACCCTTTGGTGCTGCTGATGGATGAACCATTTTCCGCGCTGGATGCCCAAACCAAAATGATCCTGCAGCAGGATCTGGCCCAAACCGTCCAGCGCGAAGGCAAAACGGTGGTGTTCATTACGCACGACCTCGCCGAAGCGGTGGCTTTATCCGATCGGATCTTGGTCATGAGCGAGCGGCCGGGCACCATGATCGAAGAAATCGTGGTCGACATCCCCGATCGGGACAACCCGATGCAGCGGCGCAAGCACCCCAAATTGGCGGATTACGTGAGCCGCTTGATGGAACTCCTCAAGCTCGATGCCCACACGCACATGCACTGATTTTTTGACCCTGAAAACCAACTGGAGACAACTGTGAAAAAAAACACTTTCATGATCAGCAAACGTTTGACCTGTGTGAGCCTCATGGCCACGGCCATGCTCACGGTGATGCCGTCGGTCGCTCAGGCGCAGGCACCCCTTCAAGAGGTGACCTACCTCTTGCCCGCGCCAGGCACATTGCCAGCATTTGGGCCGTGGATGCTGGCGCAAGCCAAGGGTTATTACAAAGCTGAAGGTTTGGATGTGAAGTTCGTGGCTGCCCGCGGAGGCGTGGACGTGGC
>CANGZO010000069.1 GCA_947458305.1 Comamonadaceae bacterium | reverse complement strand
TTCAGCCCCTGCCGCTGCCAGTGAGCGGGCATGCTGGCCAACCCGGGCAAGCCAGCCCCACGCGACAAAGCGATGAGCAAGGTTTCAACTTGGTCGTCGGCGTGCTGGGCCAACACCACATCACGCACCTCGGGCCATTCGGTGTGCACGGCTTCGGACAGTTCTTTGTAGCGGGCTTGCCGCGCGGCGTCTTCGGGGCTTTGACCTGGGGCATGGCCTGCTTGCACACGGCGAATGGCCAGCGGGACACCCAATTGAGCGCAGACCGATCGGCAGTGCGATTCGAAGTCATCGGCGGCCGATTGCAAACCGTGGTGAATGTGCACCGCCCTCACCTGCCCAGGCCAGGTCCTTGTGCAGGCCAACAACATGGCCACAGAGTCGGCCCCGCCGCTCAGTGCCACGGCAAAAGGAAGGCCCGGACTGAAGTCAGCCAGGGCCTGTTCGGGGGATGGTGGTGGGTGTGCCGTCATGACTGAGGCAACTGAACTGAACTGAACTGAGCTAGGCTGAGCCGTGCGCTTACTTACCCGCCTTGGTGTCGGTGAAGCGGCCGTAGCTGTTCAGGCGCTCGTAGCGGCGCTCCAGCAGCTCTTTGGGCTTGAAGTCAGCGACTTGGCGCCAAGCGTCACCCAATGCCCGCTTGAGGAAGGCCACCATTTGCTCGGTGTCACGATGGGCACCACCCACGGGTTCGTTGACGATTTTGTCGACCAAACCCAGTGCCTTGAGCCGGTGGGCCGTGATGCCCAAAGCGTCGGCTGCGACTTCGGCCTTTTCACTCGTCTTCCACAAGATGGAGGCGCAGCCTTCTGGGCTGATGACCGAATAAACCGAGTACTGCAGCATCAAGACCTGGTCGGCCACCGAAATGGCCAAAGCGCCGCCAGAGCCACCCTCACCAATGATGGTGGTGATGATGGGCACTTCGAGCTGAGCCATCTCGAAAATATTGCGTCCAATGGCTTCGGACTGACCGCGCTCTTCGGCGTCAATGCCGGGGTAAGCGCCTGGCGTGTCCACAAAGGTGAAGACGGGCAGCTTGAATTTCTCTGCGGTTTTCATGAGACGCAGCGCTTTGCGGTAGCCCTCGGGCTTGCTCATGCCAAAGTTGCGCAGCGTACGCTCTTTGGTGTCGCGCCCTTTTTGTTGGCCCAGCACCATGCAGGCTTGGCCATTGAAACGGGCCAAACCGCCCACAATAGACAAATCGTCGGCAAAGTGGCGGTCGCCATGCATCTCGACAAAGTCGGTGAAGATGCCGTTGATGTAATCCAGCGTGTATGGACGCTCGGGGTGGCGCGAGATTTTGGTGACCTGCCAAGGGCTCAGGTCGCTGTAGATGTCTTTGGTCAGTTGCTGGCTTTTTTTGCTCAGCTGCTCGATCTCGAGGGTGATGTCCACCGCCGACTCGGTCTGCACATAACGCAATTCTTCGATCTTGGCTTCGAGTTCGGCAACGGGTTGCTCAAAGTCGAGAAATGATTTTTTGGCCAAGTTGGACTCCTCTGTTCTAAACCGGGTAGACGCTCAGTCCAGCCCTCAATACGCCACCGGAACCGGATCCAGCGAGCGCCAAATATACCAAGTCGCCACGGTGGCATAGGGGCTCCACGCTTGGGCCACCTCGCGGGCGTCGCTGCGGCTGACGGGCTCACCCGAGAAATAGTTCCGGCTGATGCCGTTGATCAGGCCCACATCGTCAAGCGGCAGCACGTTGGGTCGCAACAAGTGAAAGATCAGGAACATCTCGGCTGTCCAGCGACCAATGCCCCGAATGGCCACCAACTCATCAATGATGGCCTCGTCGTCCATGTCTTGCCAAGCCTTGACGTGCACCGAGCCAGAGCTGAAGTGCACCGCCAAATCAACCAGATACTCCACTTTGCGCACAGACAGGCCAGCGGCCCGCATATCGTCCACTTTGAGCTTGAGCACCGCAGCAGGCGTCAAGCGCTTGCTCAGCAAGGAAAAACGGTCCCAGACGGTTTGGGCGGCCTTGACTGAAATTTGTTGGCCCACGATGGAACGGGCCAAAGTCACAAACGCATCGCCGCGCGTCTCCAGGATGGCATTGCCAAACTGGGGGATCAGTTTTTTCATGACCCGGTCTTTTTTGGCCAGGTGCGCACAAGCCTCGGCCCAGTAAGCGGGCGTCACGGGCGTCACCACGGTCGTTGCGGCGCTCACTGAGCCGCCTCCCAGGTAGTGCCAGAGGCCGAGTCTTTGAGCACGATGCCTTGGGCCAGCAAATCGTTGCGAATGCGGTCGGCCTCGGCAAAGTTTTTCGCCTTTTTGGCGTCGGCCCGGGCCTGAATTTGTGCCTGAATGGCCGCCTCGTCCAAGCCTGCGCCCGCTTGAAGGTAGGTCGTAGGGTCAGTCTGAAGCAAACCCAGCAAGCCACCCAAAGCCTTGAGCAGGCCTGCGCGCTCGGCCGAACCGCTGCGGTTGACCTCGCCCGCCAACTCAAACAGCACCGCCACCGCTTCGGGGGTGCCGAAGTCTTCGTCCATCGCCGCTTTGAAGCGGGCTGCCAGGGGTTCGACCCAGTCGATCTTCACATCGGCGGGTGGCACGGCTTGCAGGGCGGTGTACAGGCGCTTCAACGCACCTTTGGCGTCGTTCAGGTGCACGTCGCTGTAATTGAGCGAGCTGCGGTAGTGGCTGCGCACGATGAAAAAGCGCACCGTCTCAGCGTCAAATTCTTTGAGCACATCGCGGATGGTGAAGAAATTGCCCAGGCTCTTGGACATCTTTTCGTTGTCCACATTGATGAAGCCGTTGTGCATCCAAAAGCGCGCCAGAGGCTGGCCGTTGGCGCCTTCGCTTTGGGCGATCTCGTTTTCGTGGTGCGGAAACTGCAGGTCAGCCCCGCCACCGTGGATGTCAAAGGTTTGGCCCAACAGCTCACAGGCCATGGCCGAGCACTCGATGTGCCAGCCTGGGCGGCCCGTGCCAAAAGGACTGGCCCATTTGACATCTTCGGGCTCGGTGGGCTTGGCACTCTTCCAGAGCACAAAGTCCAGCGGGTCTTGTTTGTCCGTTTCTACGGCCACGCGCTCGCCGGCATTCAATTCGTCCAGCGACTTGCCGGACAACTTGCCGTAACCCGCAAACTTGCGCACCGAATAGTTCACGTCGCCATTGCCAGCGCGGTAAGCCAGGCCTTTTTGCTCCAGCGTGCCGATCATGCTGAGCATCTGGGGCACGTAATCGGTGGCGCGGGGCTCGTGCTGGGGGCGCTCAATGCCCAGGGCGTCGGCGTCCTGGTGCAGCGCATCGATCATCCGGTCGGTCAAGCCGCGGATGGTTTCGCCGTTTTCCAAGGCACGTTTGATGATCTTGTCGTCGATGTCGGTCACGTTGCGCACATACGTGACCTGGTAGCCACTGGCCTTGAGCCAGCGCTGGACCACATCAAACGCAATCATCGACCGGGCATGGCCCAGATGGCACAGGTCATAGACCGTCATGCCGCAGACGTACATGCGCACATGACCCGGATCAGCCGGTGAAAAATCGGAGACAGCACGGCTGAGCGTGTTGAAAATGCGCAAACTCATGAATGAAAATTGAAATGGCGGTCAAAAATCCGCAAAGGTCGAAGACAGTACTGAAGGGTGTCTGTGGCGTGGGATCCAAGCGCCCTGGTCAAGCCAAGCTACTGGGGACTGGCGAGGGTCTTGGGCACCCCAAAAAAGAAAAGTGCTCCGCTACAATGGCCGCTCAGTATATCCCCGTACCTTGGCGTTTGAAGGTCTATTTGGGTCAGGTTTTGCCACCTTGACATCGGGGCACACACCCACCACTTTTTCGGGCTCGCATGCGAAATTGGCTGACCTTGATGGCTTATTGCACCCTCTTGACTTTGAGCAGCGGTGCCAAAGCGGACATCTACACCGAAGTCAATGCCTTGGTTCAAAGCGGTCAATGGCAGCCCGCGCAAGCTCTGGCAGAGTCCCGGCTCAAAACCACGCCTACCGACCCTCAAATGCGGCTTTTGCTCAGCCACATTCAAACGGGACAGGGGCAAACCCAGGCCGCCATGGACACCTTGCGGGCCTTGACTTTGTCTTTTCCCGAACTGCCAGAACCGCACAACAACCTGGCAGCATTGTTGGCACGCGCCAACCGGCATGAAGAAGCCTTGTTGTCATTGCAAGCGGCGATTCAGGCCCGTCCGGATTACGCTTTGGCCCTTGAAAACATGGGTGATGTTTATGTGGCCCTGGCTGCTCGCGCCTATGGGCAAGCCCTGAACCTGAGCCCTCAGCTCAAACGCCTGCAAACCAAGCAAGCGAACACCCAACAGGTCCTGAAGACCCCTTGAGCGGGCCTTCCCAGCTTTTTTGACAACCACCAGCCTATGACCACATCTTTCAATATGACCCGACGCTTGACCAGCTTGCTCTTGTCCTTGGGCTTGTTGGCACCCGCAGCCGTCTGGGCGCAAAACGCCATCACACCCAAAGTGCGCATCAGCACCTCCATGGGGGACATCGAAGCTGAGCTGTACGCCGATAAGGCACCCAAAACTGTCGCCAATTTTGTGCAGTACGTGAACGACAAGCACTACGACGGCACGATTTTTCACCGCGTCATCCCCGGCTTCATGGTCCAAGGTGGCGGCTACGACGGGCAATACCGCGAGAAGAAAACCCGCGCCCCTGTGACGCACGAAGGCCGCCAAGCTCTGGCCGCTGGCCTGAAAAACACCACCGGTACGCTGGCCATGGCCCGCACCAACGATCCGCAATCGGCCACGGCACAGTTCTTCATCAACGTGGTGGACAACGCGTTTTTGGACCCCAGTTTTCAAAGCTTCGGCTACACCGTTTTTGGCAAAGTCACGTCCGGCATGGATGTGCTCCAAAAAATCCGCAACACGCCCACGGGCGCAGGCGGCCCCTTCCCGACCGATGTGCCCCGCACGCCGGTCGTCATTCAAACCATCACTTTGTTGAAGTAACACCATGAGCAACCCACAAGTCGAACTGCACATCACTGGCTACGGCGTCATCACCCTCGAACTGGACGCTGAAAAAGCCCCCAAGTCGACTGAAAATTTCCTGGCCTATGTGAACAAGGGCCACTACAACAACACGATTTTTCACCGTGTGATCCCCGGCTTCATGGTCCAGGGCGGCGGTTTTGAGCCCGGCATGGGCCAAAAGCCCACCGATGCCACCATCGAAAACGAGGCCAACAACGGCCTGAAAAACGACAAGTACACCGTGGCCATGGCCCGCACTTCGGCCCCGCACTCGGCCACTGCCCAGTTCTTCATCAACGTTGCCAAAAACGACTTCTTGAACCACACCGCCCCCTCGATGCAAGGCTGGGGCTATGCCGTGTTTGGCAAAGTGGTCAAGGGCACCGAAGTAGTGGACCAGATCGAGGGCGTGAAAACCGGCAACCGTGGCGGCCACGGTGACGTGCCCAAAGAAGACGTCGTGATCGAAAAAGCCGTCGCCCTTTGAGGGTTTGAGCCATGTCTGACCCGCGCTCCACCGCGCCGATCTTCGGCAAGCTGACCGCGCCACAGGCATGGCAAACCGTGGACTTGATCTCGGATCTGCATTTGCAGGCATCTGAGACAGCCACTTTTGAAGCTTGGCGCGCCTACATGGCCCAAACCCCGGCGGATGCGGTGCTGATTCTGGGTGACTTGTTTGAGGTTTGGGTCGGTGACGATGCCGCAGCACAAGACCCGTTTTTGCAAGCTTGCGCCGATGTATTGAGCCATGCCGCGCAACGCACGCATGTCGCATTCATGCCTGGCAACCGCGATTTTTTGGTGGGTCCTGATTACCTGGGTCGCTGTGGCGTCAAGCCCTTGACCGACCCCACTTTGCTCAAGCTTGGCGCGCAGCGACTCTTGCTCACCCACGGCGACGCCCTGTGCTTGGACGATAAGCCCTACCAGGCTTTCAGACTGCAGGCGCGCAGTCCGGAGTGGCAGCAGGCGTTTTTGGCCAAGCCTTTGGCCGAGCGCCAAGAATTTGCCCGCAGTTTGCGCGCTCTGAGCGAGTCACAAAAGCACGAGGGCATGAAATTTGCCGACGCGGACCCGCAGATGAGTATGTTCTGGTTGTCACTGGCGCAGGCCCACCGTATGGTGCATGGCCACACCCACCAGCCCGCCGACCACCCCCTGAGCACAGGGCAGAGGCACGTGCTGAGCGATTGGTCGCTGGACCATGAACCTCGCCGGGCACAGGTCCTTCGGCTTGAAAAATCAGGCGGCTTGCGCCGCCTGAACATCACGAACGCAACAGGTTCTTGAGCACGTTTTGCAAGCGACGTGCAGTCGCCTCTTCGTGAGGCCCTGACAACACCTGCGCCACATCCTGTGCCCATGTTTCAGTGGGTCCGGGCTGGTTGCGCTGGGTCAACAACTGCAGCTGCAGTGCACGGCGCGCATTCAATTGATCGGCGGGGGTTGGCACTTCGGCCGCCATTTCGAGGCGCAACAAGGCCGTGTCAGCAGGTGCCTTGGCTTCGCCGCCAAGCGCTTGCACCCAAGCCTGACGGGTCGGTGCAGCGACCGCTTTGCCCAACTCTTGCGAGGTCGGCAACGCATCGGCCTGACGCGATTGCCAAGCCGACATCAAACGGGTCAGGGTTTCGCCATGTGCTTGTGCGGCCAGTTTGCGCAGAGACATTTCGGCGCGCTCCATGGCCTCGCGTTGGGCGCGGAAAGCGGCGTCGCCCAAACGTGGGCCGCGTTCTTCGCGGAAATCACCTCGTGGCGCACGGTCTGCAAAACGGTCACCGCCACGGCCCGGGGCACGGTCGGCACCGGGTCGCGCACCGCGTTCACCAGGACGTGCGTCGCGTCGACCGTCACGGCCAGCTGGGGCTTCTGCACGCTTTTGGCCAGGCCGGTCGTCACCGCGAACAGCAACCACGGGTTTGGCGGGCTTGGCCACAGCGGCTGGTGCTGGGGCTGGCGTGTTTTCGCTGTCTGCGTCCATGACGGATGGGGCAGCGCCCTCTTGTGCTTCTTCGGCAGGCGCCGCATCGGAAGCAGTCACGGAGGCTGGATCTTGGGCTGTGTCTGCTGACGGCTCTGCGGCAGCGGCCGGCACCACGGGTGCATTGACAGGGGCAGGCTGCACGGCTTTGGCTTGCAGGGCCTGTCCGCGCAAAGCCGCATCCAAAGCCGCCATGGCCGAGCGAATTTTTGCCACATCGCCACTGGCATTGGCGGCATCGAGGGCTTTGGAAGCTTCGATGACCGCACGGTCATGGTCATTGAGGGGAACAGCAGCTTGGGGTCGATCTGTACCTTTGCGCTGGAAAGCTTCGTCCAGAGGGGCGCGGAAGACTTCCCACAATTTTTGTTCTGTTTTACGGTCCAGGGGCACCGATTGGGCCTCCACTTGCCAGCGCTGCTGCAAGGCTTTGACGGCGTCCACACGCAAAGCTGGGGCTGCACCTACTTCTTGAGCTTCTTGAATCAGGGCTTGGCGCCGGTCAATGCTGGCCTTTTGGGCTGCCTCAAGGCGGGCCGCTGCGGCTTTGAAAATGCCTTTCCACTGGCCCTGCATTTCGCCAAAGGCTTTCTCGCTCAGATGACCCGCATTGCGCCAGCGGTCAGCGAACTGGTGCAGCGCTCGCAACTGGGCACGCCAATCGTCACTCTCGGCTTGGGCCGCGGTCCAAGCCTTGACCTCTTCCATCAAGGCCACGCGTTGCGCACGCTGGTCGGCCGAGTCTTTTTTCATCTGCTCAAGCCAAGCCAAAACGGCTTTGTAGGCCTCGTTGCATGCGGCATCGAATCGCTTCCACAAGGCATGGTTGGGCAAACCCCCTTGGTCAACTTGCTTCCACCCGTCACGCAACTGACGCAACTTGTCTTGCAGCTTGCGTCCGCCCACTGTGGGGGCTTTGTTCTCGTCCAGCAAAGCTTCAGCTTGCGTGACCAAATCAAGGCGCACCTGATCGGCCAACCAACGTTGCCAACCCTCGGCATCGCCTGCGGCCGTGAGGGCCTTGTGCAGACGCTCGTCCAAACTGGTGTCCAGATTTTTACCGTGCGTTTTGAGCGCAGCGCGCAAAGTGGCGCAACTTTCAACCAAGGGCGCGCCCTCGCTTTCGGTGATTTGCTTTTCCAGGATTTCCAAGGCCGAGGTGACAGCTTGCATCGCCTGCTCGCGCAGGGCCTGGCGCTGGGCCGGATCGATTTTGGGTTTGGCTGGCTTGTCGGATTTGTCCGCCTTTTCGGCACCGGACGCAGGGACGCTGGCCACGGGGCCTGCGGGGGCGTGCACCACCTCGCCGCGCTGACGACGAATCTCGTCAGCCCACACCGGCACCGGCGGCAAAGCCGCACTGGCGTCCCCTAAAGCCTCATTGGCCAAGGCCAAGGCAGCAGAAAAGCCATCCCAAACCGCTTGCATTTGTTTGTCCGCTGCGTCCAGTTGGTTCGGGTATTTGAGGTCAACACTCGGCCACACGGCGCTGACGGTGAGCGCTTGTGCCTGGGTTTGCCATTGCGTGACATCGTTTTGCAAACCGGTATGGCCATGTTGGGCCTCAGCGATCGGTTTGGTCGACAACACTTCAATGCGCTGTGCCAACAAGACCGCCGATTCGCGTTGCACCATGACCTGGTGTTGCAGGTCTTCAACGCCTTTGACCACGTCGACCAACTTGACTTTCAGGCTGGCCAAAGGCTCGCGCGAAAGAGGCGCGCCCGCCTTGGCAGCGTCGCGTTGCCAAGCCAATGCATCGGCCATGTTCAGGCGTGGCGCTGACAAAATCAGCGCCGCTTTTTGGGCCCAATCACTGGCCAGTGCCTCCTGCCCGTGGCTGCGCTTGATCTCATCGATCTTTTCTTTGAGTTGTTTGGCCACCCCTTTGTCCTTGGAGGACAACTCGCGATAAACCTCGTGCAACGCGGCTTCACGGGGTCCGGTCTGAAGCCATTCGCGCAAGCGGGCGCTGCGATCACCCGAGGTGGCGGCTTGAAAGATCCCGGCGATCAGCGGGTCCATGTTGACGGGGTCAAGGGGCTTGGAGGGAGTGGTCACAGTAGAAGCTTTAAAACACAGGGCATGCCGGGCTGGCATCACGCGAGGCCAGAACGGGCACAGAAACGCCCACATCCAGCCAGACACAAAGCGCGTATTTTCGCTGGTATTTCGACCCCGCTGTGTGCTGAACCACTTTCAGTTGCAATCTCTGATGTTTATCGGCGGTTTTCCCTCTCAATATATTTAAATCAATATCAAAGTCACATTTGATATAAATATTTCGACATTTTTATCCCCTAGAATCGCGCATCCCACAAAGCTAGGGATAACCCGATACAGCTGCCGACCAGGCGGCTTGGACCCAAGTGATCAGCACTTGAGGCCACTGACCCATCCACCCACTTGGACTGACAACGCCATCCGCGTCGCGAGTCCTTGGCATGACAGGAACATCGTGACCGACAATCTGAATACCAACATGTTGGACAAGCGCTTCAACTGGGGCCTCTTGAAACTGACCCGCCACAGCTTGGCACTGCTCGGCTTGGTGAGCTTAGCAAGCGTGCTGTTTTTTGCCAGCCAACCCTCATGGCGGCTCAGCGCCAGCCTCAACCTGCTCAGCTGGCTGGATTCGCGACATGACGGCGCATCAGATGTTTCCGCCACCGCGCCCGCTGACCCTCTTGTGCCTTCCATGGACGCCGCAGGCCAATGGGCTTTGAGTGAAGAACAAGAAGCTGTCACACGTTGGCTGAGTCGCAGGTACAAACTGTCCCCAGAGCCATTGGGCGGCTTGGTCTCTGAAGCCTGGGCTTTGGGCGATCGCATCCAGGTGTCGCCAACCTTGTTGCTGGCCGTCATAGCCATTGAGTCGCGGTTCAACCCTTTTGCCTCTGGCACCCAAGGCGGTATGGGTCTCATGCAAATCGAACCCCAAGCCCAACACCAGGCCTTGTTGCCTTTTGGGGGGCCTTTGGCGGCGTTCGACCCTTTGACCAACCTGCGCGTGGGCGCTCAGCACCTGCAAACACTCATTGCACAAAGTGCCTCGGTCGAAGCAGCCTTGCTCTTGTATGCAGAGGCTTCAGGCCAACGCAATGGCGCCGAATACACCCACCGGGTGTTGGCTGAGCAAAAGCTGCTCGAAAACATGGCGCACACTTCCAAAAGAATCGAAGTCGCTCAAAACAGCCGCCTTCAGACGCGTCCCGCCCTCAATTGAGGGGTCTGTCTGGGCTACACTCCCCGGGTGCGCGACTGGCGATAGGAGCCTGTTTTGAACCCAAAACAGACCACTCTGACGTGGAACGTGGCGGCCAATTTGGACCGCCCCAGAACCACTGGGAAGCGCACAGCCTGCCTGGATTGCATCTTG